>CAZYQD010000010.1:15806-20819 GCA_964649405.1 uncultured Actinomycetota bacterium | reverse complement strand
TTCGTCTTCTAAAAGCTGGATTCTTACAGCCCTATCCTGATATGCCGGAAATATTTCAATCGTATCCCCTTTCACCCTGAATTTACCATTTGTAAAATCATATTCATTTCTTTCATATCTAATATTGACCAGTTTATTTATTATCTCTTCCCTTGGAAATATTTCCCCGGACTTTAAAATAATTCTCTGTTTTCCATATTCCGAAGGTGAACCCAGTCCGTATATGCAGGATACACTTGCAACCACTACGACATCGTTTCTTGTGTAAAGGGAGTTAGTAGTGGATAACCTTAACTTTTCTATTTCTTCATTTATCGATGTATCCTTTTCTATATACATGTCTTTACCGGGTAAATAGGCTTCCGGCTGGTAATAATCATAATAACTTACGAAAAATTCTACGGCATTATCAGGAAAAAATTCTTTGAATTCATTACATAGCTGTGCTGCAAGTGTTTTATTTGGAGCTAGTACCAATGTCGGGATCTGAATTTTTTCTATAACATTTGCTATAGAATAAGTCTTACCGGAACCGGTTACCCCCAGCAGACTCTGGAATTTAAGATCATTCTTCAATCCTTCCGTTAATTGGCTAATGGCATTACTCTGGTCGCCCTGGGGAGAATAATTTGATACTAATTTAAATTTCGAATCTGTCATTTGATTTTTTTTTATTTATACACTTAGAATTTTTTTATAATTTTTTCGACTTTATCAAGCAAGTCTTTTTTGGAACCATTATTATCAATTACGAATGTCACTTTTTCCTTTTGTATTTTTATATGCTGGCCTTTCATCCTTAATTCTATTTTATCATTCGAAAAACCTTTACTATTCAGCAAAGTTTTCCTCTTTTTAGCGGAAGCTTCGACAAGAATTATGTAATCGCAAAACAGGTCCAATTTACAATCAAAGAGTACCGCTGCGTCTATTATTATATAATCTTTATTCTGGTTGTTATTTAAAATATTCTCAACCTGATTTCTGATCAACGGAAACATCAGACTATTTAATTTTCCTAAATCCTTTTTGCTTGAGAAGACTTTCTCCGCAAGAGACTCAAAAATCAGTTTCCCATCCGGACCGAATATCTCTTTTCCAAAAATGATTTTTAATTTATTCAGGACTTCGGGATTTTTTGAATAGATACTTTTTGCCAACTTATCGATATCCAGTATCAGGGCATTTTTCTTTATTTTTTTTATAAAACCGGATACTGAGCTTTTACCCGAAGCAATCCTGCCTGTGATCCCTATTACTATTATGATACCCTCCTTTTATTTCAATAAGTCAATTATATCTTACTTATTAAAGGTGAAATCAAACATGAAAAGATAATTACAATCAATGGTAATTAAAATACTATACGGTTCTGGCAGTTTTAAGATATAAGCTGATATGTCAGGAAATGGAACTTCAATCTATTTTGGCTTCGTCTTTCATTTCCTTGAGTATTTCTTTTATCTGTCTTTTTTTACTGGATTCTTTATCATCCGGTTCTTTGTCCGGGCTTTCTTCAATTACTTTACCGGAGACTTCTTCTTTTTCTTCAGTTTTTTTTGGTTCTTTTTTTGAAGTTTCCTTTTTTACACTTTTTTTATCCGATTTTGAATCCTTTACTTCCTTTTCTTCTTCTTTTTCTTCTACCGGATTCTCAACCTGTCTGACGCTAAAAGCCATCCTTCTTTTATCAAAATCTATATCAATGATCCTCACCATTAACTCATCCCCGATTTTTGCAACATCACTGGGTCTTTTTACAGTTTCCGTGCTTAACTCGGATATATGTACGAGACCTTCAAGCTCCCCTTCTACCTGTACAAATAAACCGAATTTTACAATACGGGTTACTTTACCCTTTACGATATCTTTAATCGAATAATTTTTTATTTTCTCAAGCCATGGATCTTTCTGAGTTTGTTTTAGACCCAGGGACAGCCTTTGCTTTTCGTAGTCGATATCCAGTATCTCTACATCCACTTCCTGGTTGACGTTGACCACTTCGGAAGGGTGCTTTACATGGTTCCAGGAAAGTTCAGATATATGTACCAGACCGTCAACACCTTCGACATCCACAAATGCTCCGAATTCTGCAATGCTTGTGATTATGCCTTTCTTTACCTGTCCTGCTTCCATTTTATCAAGTATTTCTTTTCGCTGTTCTTTTCTTGCATCCTCTATAATTGCTTTCCTGGACAGGACCACATTATTCCTGTTCCTATCCACTTCTATGATCTTGCATGCGCACTTCTCGCCAATATAAGATTCAAGATCCTTGGATTTTCTTACATCTATCAAGGATGCAGGTAAAAATCCTCTCAATCCTATGTCTACTATCAGGCCCCCTTTTACGCATTCAATGATCTCTCCTTCAACGGTATCCCCACTCTGGTATATCTTCTCTATCCTGTCAAAATTCTGCTCCACTTCGGCTCTTTTTTTGGACAATATCAACCTGCCATCCTGATCTTCCTTCTGAAGTACCATTATTTCTATCTCATCATCCACCTTTAGAATATCTCCGGGCTTGATATCGCTCCTTATAGAAAGTTCGCTTATCGGTATGACTCCTTCGGATTTGAAACCTACGTCGACCAGAATCTCATCTTTATCGATTTTTACCACTCTGCCTCTTATCACATCTCCATCATTCAAATCAATCATGGTAAGGTCGTAATTAGGGACCATCTTACCATCCTTGTTCTCTATCATACAGTTATCATTTGTTAGTTTTCCGTAAAAATTATTGTCGGTCATAGTTAATAAATCATTCTCCTTTTTTAATATTCGAAAAGGATAACATGCAAGAAAATAATAATCAATATTATAAAATATTTTTTTAAATATACCAATTTTTGCCCGTTTTTATGTCAACTTTGAGTTTAACATTCAAATCCACACAATTTTCCATCGATCCGATCACCATCTGTCTTACTTTATCGAGATCTTTTTCTTTTAATTCCAGTACCAGTTCATCGTGTACATGAAGTATGATATTACTGTCTATTCCGGCAGCCTTTATTCCATTAAAAAGTATTACCGTGGATAATTTCATTATATCGGCAGCGCTTCCCTGTATAGGAGTATTTATTGCAAATCTTTCCCCGAGACCCCTTATCCGGACATTGCTGCTTCCAAGCTCCCTCAAATATCTCTTTCTTCCAAAAATAGTGGTTGAATATCCCTTTTTATATGCATCGTCTATCAAAAATTTCAAATATTTTTTCACTCCCGAATAACGGTCAAAATATTTTTGGATATATTCTCTTGCTTCTTCCTCCGATATCGAAAGCCTTTTCATGAGACCATATTCTGTCATTCCGTATATTATTCCGAAATTTATGGTCTTGGCTTTTCTTCTCAGGTTCTCATCGACTTTATCATAACTCACGCCGAATATCTCCGAAGCTGTGTGCGTATGTATATCTTCTTCATGGTTAAATGAATCTACAAGGTTCTTATCGTTTGAAAGATGAGCAAGCACCCTTAACTCTATCTGGGAATAATCCGATGCCAGTATCAGATCATAACCTTCCCCCGGTATGAAAGCTTTTCTTATCTGCCTTCCATAATCGGTTCTTACCGGAATATTCTGCAGATTGGGATCACTGCTGCTTATCCTTCCGGTAGATGTCCCCAGCTGATGATAAGTGGTATGGACCCGGAAGTCTCCTGGGTCGATCAAACAAGGTAAAACATCTATATAAGTATTCTTTAATTTGGTTTTTTCTCTAAAGTCCAGTATTTTCTCTATCACCGGAGAACTGTTATAAATAGCCTTAAGCGTCCCTGCATCTGTGGATAATCCCGTTTTGGTTTTTTTTGTAGCAGGGAGTTTCATCTTTTTATAGAGAACCTCGGATAATTGCTGGGAAGAATTTATATTAAACTCGCCGCCGCAAAGGCTGTGAATTTCTTTCTGGAGTCTTTCTATGTCCTTTTCATATTCCTTTATCAAGCCACTTAAGTATTTTTTATCTATGTTGACACCTTTATATTCTATTTCGGCAAGTACCTTTATTAGAGGTTCTTCTATCTGCCAGTATAGTCTTTCCATATCTTCTTTTTTTAATTCTTCCAGGATCCTGACCTCTAAATTTTCATAAAGGCCCAGCTTTTTTAAAATCGTTTCCAGTTTCTCCTTATCCATTCTTGTTTTCTGCTTTTCATCCATACACAAATCGAGTTTTAATTGTTTTTTCCCTTCTTTACTCTTCAATCCGCCTTCATCATCTTCTGTAAACTCACTATCTTTTATTTCTACACTCAAGAGATCTTTTAACATTTCATCCAGGGTAACTGTAGATCTGACTGGATTTAATATCAGGTATAATATTTTGTAATCTACAAACTTTCCGTCTAGAATAATCCCATGACCTTTTAGGATCTTATATATTCTTTTAAAATCGAAACCGGATTTTTTTATTTCTTTATTTTCCAGTACTTTTCTTAGATCACCTTTTATTTCTTCCCTGGCAAGGTCGCCTGTCTTGATCAAAAATGTATCGCCTTCTCGGCAATGTAAGATAATACCCTCGAATATATCTTCAGGACACCATTCGGCAATATATATACTATCGCCGGCATTTTTACTCAAGTCTTCAAGGTTTAAATTCAGAGTTAAATGTTTAAAGTCAGTCTCATCCAATGTCTTACCGATCACAGGAGCTTCTTCTTTGAAATCAATCTTATCTTTGAGACTTGTGAGCCTCTTTTCCATGGATCTAAACTCAAGACTTTCAAATAACTGTTTGACTCTATCAAAACTGACATCCCTGAAACTGCTCTCAATGATATCTTTAATATCTATACCACCTGGCATTTTTAATTGGGTAAGTTCCTTACTCAGTAGGGCAATATCTTTATTTTTTACAAGCATTTCTTTTAGCCTCGGATTTGCAATTTTATCAATACTCGAATAAATCTCTTCGATAGAACCATATTCTTTTACCAGCGATCTGGCTGTTTTTGGTCCGATTCCCGGAATACCCGGTATGTTATCGGAACTATCGC
>CAZYQD010000010.1:0-15706 GCA_964649405.1 uncultured Actinomycetota bacterium | reverse complement strand
CGCTTCTTGATAATAATCCACTAAAATTGTATTATTCTTAAAGCGCCGAAGTGGCGGAACTGGCAGACGCGCTGGACTCAAAATCCAGTGAACCGCGAGGTTCGTGTCGGTTCGACCCCGACCTTCGGCACCATAAAAATCTTTATCATAGGGCCAGTATGTGGGCAAGCTTATACAATTCCTCGTCTATGCCCTTTTTTATTTCAAAGATATCTTCGAATCTAGATGTTTCTATTTTCATACTTTTTATACCTACCATACAGTCACTTTTACCTTCGAGCAACAGGTCAACAGCTTTTTTCCCAAATTCTGCAGCCAGTATTCTATCCATTGCGGAGGGAGAGCCTCCCCTCTGGATATGTCCGAGTACCGATACTCTGACTTCATGGCCCACAAGTAATTTTATCGAGGAAGCAACATCGCCTGCACCACATACCCCCTCAGACACTATTATCAGGGTGTGTCTCTTGCCGGCTCTATGGTTTTTTATATCGTTTGCAATTTTTACTAGATCGACTTCTATTTCAGGAATCAATATATAATCGGCTCCGCAGGCAATCCCTGTGTTGACTGCTATCATTCCCGATTCCCTTCCCATGACCTCTACTACGAAAATTCTTTCATGCGAAGATGCCGTGTCCCTTATTTTAGAGATTATGTCTATTATTACATTAAGTGCCGTATCAAACCCTATACTGTAATCAGTTCCGGCAATGTCATTATCTATGGTAGCGGGAATTCCAACAACCTGGACCCCCTGTCCATGAAGTTCATGGGCTCCTTTAAAAGACCCATCTCCGCCAATAACAACCAGTCCTTCTATCTTGTTTTTTTTCAGATTGGCTATAGCCTTTTCCTGTCCTTTCCTGCTTTTAAATTCTTCCGATCTTGCAGAATAAAGAAAAGTACCCCCTCTATCGATAATTCCACCTACGGAGTTGAGATCCATTAACTTAAAATCGTTAGAAATAAGTCCTTTATATCCTTCATAAAATCCAAAGACATCCAGATTGCGATATATTGCATATCTGGTGACAGTTCTTATAACAGCATTCATTCCGCTGGCATCTCCGCCACTCGTCAAAAGCGCAATTCTTCTTTTTTCATCCACAGTACTTACTCCTTTACTTTCTTCTGCTTTTTAATTCGTTAAACACTTCTTCGAGAGTAATCTTTTTTTCAACCATAAGTACCAATAAATGATAAATCATATCCGATATCTCATTTATCATATCTTTTTTACCCTGGTGTTTCGAAGACAGGACAACCTCCATACTCTCTTCTCCGAATTTCTTTATTATTTCATCCAGTCCCTTTTTATGAAGTGAATATGTATATGAATCTGAAATTTTATTTTTTATTCTTCCTTCTATAACATTATACAACTCGGCCAGTATGTTCTCTTTTGGACTTTCCTTGAAATATTTACCAAAATCCAGATCCTTTTCGGTATCTTTAAGCTTTCTGTAAAAGCAGGTTTCATTTCCTGTATGACAGGCATTTCCTACCTGTTCCACGCTGATAAGCAGTGAATTCCCATAACAATTATATTTTATACTTTTTATTTTCTGTATGTTCCCGGAGGATTCGCCTTTTTTCCATAAACTTTTTCTGGTCCTGCTCCAGAACCATGTATTTCCGGTATCAAGACTTTTTTCCAGAGACTCCTTGCTCATATATGCAAGCATAAGGATTTCGCCTGTCTTGTAGTCCTGGATAATGGCCGGAACCAGACCAACTTTATTGTTTTTTTCTTTTTTGTCAGTTTTATTATTTTTTTCCATAATATTAAGTGATCCTTTTATTTTAATAATTTTTTACTCAAATCCTTACATTTATCCCTTCTGATCTTAAATATTCCTTTGCTTCCCTTATCGTATTCTGGCGGTAATGGAAAATAGATGCGACAAGAACTGCATCGGCACCTGCATATTTGATTACGTCCTTTAAGTGTTCCAGCTTTCCTGCACCACCCGAAGCTATGACCGGGATATTTACAGCAGAAGTGACCCCTCCTGTAAGTTCAATATCATAACCATCCTTTGTCCCATCCCTGTCCATGCTTGTAAGAAGTATCTCGCCGGCACCCAGTTCTTCTACCTTTTTTGCCCATTCGAATGCATCAATACCTGTAGGGATCCTCCCTCCATTTATATATACTTCCCAGAAATTTTTGTTCTTCTTCTTTGCGTCTATGGCAATCATTATACACTGACTTCCAAAGATCCTTGATGCCCTGCTTATCAGAGAAGGATCTTCGACTGCGGCAGTATTTATAGAGATCTTATCGGCACCTTTTCTTAATATCTCACGTATATGCTCTATTTTACTTATACCACCTCCTATAGTATATGGTATGAACACTTTTTTGGCAGTCTTGCTGGCAAGATCGATAACTGTACGCCTTTTTTCATGAGAAGCCGTTATGTCCAGAAATACTATTTCATCTGCACCTTCTCTATCATAAAAAGCTGCAAGTTCGACAGGGTCACCGGCATCTTTTATATCTATAAAATGAATCCCTTTTACAACCCTGCCCTTGTCTACGTCAAGACATGGGATTATTCTTTTAGTTATCATCTTTTTGAGCTCCAATCCTTATTGCCTCTCTTAAATTGATTCTATTTTTCCCTTCATATAATGCTTTTCCTATTATTATGCCTGAAATACCCATATTCTCGATTTCCTTTAGATTGGTTATATCCTCGATCCTGCCTATACCTCCGGCAATTATAAATTTCATACCGGAGCTTTTCAAAATTTTTTTAATAAATTCTATATTTACTCCATCCAGTGTCCCGTCTCTTGATATATCGGTAACAATCACCTCATCTGCACCTGACTGATCGACTTTTTTTATTGATTCAAAAATACTGATTGCCGATTCTTTCTGCCAGCCGTTTTTGAATACCATCCCACTGCTGCCGTAATCAAGACTGATTAAAACTCTATTTTTATAACCGGAGATGCTCTCTTTAAGGAAATCTGAATCCTCTATGGCTCTGGTTCCCAGTATGACCTTATCTATACCTTCATCAAGAATATTCCGTATTGTCTCATGATTCCTTATTCCACCGCCATACTGTATTTTTATATCTATTTTTTGTTTTATTTCAAGTGCCCACTTAAGATTTTGCTGTTTTCCGGTTCGCGCACCATCCAGATCGATTATATGCATCCAATCCGCACCTTCTTCCTTCCATTTTTCGGCAGCTTTTACCGGTTCATCAAAATACTTTCTCAGGGTTCCGAAACTGCCCCTTGTCAGTCTTACACACGCACCGCCTATCAGGTCTATTGCAGGTATTATTATCACGATCTTCCTTCCTTAACAATGTTCCAAAAGTTTTCCAGGATCTTTAAACCACTCATACTGCTTTTTTCAGGATGGAATTGAAATCCATAGATATTTTCATATTCGATACTTACTGCCATATTCATTCCGTAATCAACTGTGCTGCTAATAATATTTTTATTTTGCGGAATCACATAATAGGAATGAACAAAATAAAAATTGTTGCCTTCCTCTATCCCGTTAAATATCTTACTTTCTTTTTTTAATATATTTAATTGGTTCCATCCCATATGCGGTACCTTGACGACAGAAGGTATTTTTTCGACAGAACCCTCTAATATGCCAAGACCCGTATTCCTGCCATTTTCCAGGCTATATTCAAAGAGAAGCTGCATTCCCAGGCATATTCCTAAGAATATTTTCTTTCGTATATTTTCCTTTAAGGTTTCTATAATATCCAATCTCTCAAGATTCTTATATGCATCCCTGTATGCGCCTACGCCGGGAAGTATCAGTGCCCCCGCATTATTTATGTCTTTTGCATTGCTGGTAACCTTTACATCGGCACCAACTTTTTTAAAAGCATTTTCCACACTGCTGATATTTCCCATATTGTAATCTATGATTGCGATATACATTCTTGCTCCATTGCATCATTAACCGGTATTTTATTTCTTGATTTATGAATAAGTACTGACTTTCTGAATCGATGTTTCTTTTATATCATACCTTTGGTCGAAGGTACGGTATCCGTTCCTGATAATCTAGTCGCATCATACAGAGCTATACCAAAAGCCTTGAAGATCGCTTCTACTATATGATGGGAGTTCAACCCGGTGTTTTTATTTATATGAAGATTAATAAAGCTATTGCTGACCAGAGCTCTGAAAAACTCTTCTACCATAATAGTTTCCATCCCATCGATATTTTCATAATCAATATCTACATTATATCTAAGATAAGCTCTTCCGCCTATATCGATGGATATGGTTATTTCCGTTTCATCCATAGGTAATAAAATGGATCCAAATCTTTTTATCCCGCTCTTATTTTTTAAACAGTCAAAAATAGCTTTACCAAGACAAATGCCAACATCCTCTATCAAATGATGACTGCCCACCTTCAGGTCACCTGAGGCCTTGAGTTTCATATCAAAATTGCCATGTCTGGTAAAACTTTCCAGTACGTGGTTGAAAAAAGGTATAGATGTTTCGATATTGGATTTTCCTT
Organism: uncultured Actinomycetota bacterium; assembly: GCA_964649405.1. GTDB lineage: Bacteria > Actinomycetota > Humimicrobiia > Humimicrobiales > Humimicrobiaceae > Hydromicrobium. The sequence goes on along the minus strand of CAZYQD010000010.1, from coordinate 11,181 downwards.
TGCCATCCAGGTCCAATTCAAGTTTAATATCGGTTTCTTTGGTCTTTCTGGTTATTTTTGTTTTTCTTTCCATTTTTTTATTTTATTACATTTTTGATTTTATTCATAAATTTACTTATTAAATCATATTTGACCCTATAACTTGTAATATTTGCAATCAGTCTGGTGGTCGAAATAAAAACTTCTTCCATTTCCATTAAATTATTCTCTTCCAGAGTTTTACCCGTAGCAGTTATATCAAGTATCTCATCAGCAATTCCTAAGGCAGGTGCCAGTTCTACCGAACCGTAAAGTTTAATAATTTCTACCTGCATTCCTTTACTATCGAAATATTTTTTTGCAATATTGGGGTAACTTGTTGCAACCCTTATAGAACCAAAATGCCTGTACTTCTCTTTTACTTTTTCCAGGTGGTCTTTTAGAGTAGCAAGGACTATCCTGCACTCACCGTTTTTAAGATCAAGCAATTCATATACCTTACTTTCTTTTTCCATCAGCATATCTTTACCCGAAAAGCCTATATCGCAGGCGCCGTACTCCACATAAACCGGAACGTCCATGGGACGGGATATTATATATTGTATTGAATCCTCCCCGGAATATACGGAAAGCTTTCTGTTATTTTCTACTAGAGATTTTACTTCAAATCCTGCCCTGCTCAATATATCCACACACTTATCAAACAAATAGCCTTTTGGGATTGCAATCTTAATTCCTTTTTTCATCTTTCATCTCTTTCAAGAATTCTGTAACTTTTTCTACCTTCGTTATGTCATTTTTAAGATCTTTGACCTTTACATTTTTTAAATCTTTATTGAATTCAACAAGCAAATCGCAATTTTTTTCTTTTGCAAAACTTTCATAATCAGTTATATCTTCAAAAGCTAATTCTACTATTACACTGCTATCCCGTAATTTGCCTGCAAATCCCAATAGTTCTACCGCATTATTATTATTTACACCTTTTATCAATATCTTTGAGTTTTCCTTGAGCTCTATTTCATCAACAGCTTTGTGTGTCAAATCTATATCCAGTGCAAATCCGGTTGCAGGAACATCCAACCCGAATTTTTTAATTAGTCCGTCATATCTTCCACCGCTGCCTATTATATCGGTTATATTCGATTGATAGACCTCGAATAAAATCCCTGTATAATAATCAAAATCCCGTATGATGCTAAAATCGGTTACAATGCATCTTCCATAACCAAGTCCTTCTAAAATACCGTATATTTCTTTTATATAGTCGAGGCTACTGGTCACTTTTTTTTCCTTTATTCCAGTAACCATATCGGATATTTTCTTGATACTGCTCGCGGGCTGTATCAATTTCAAAAAAATCTCTGCTTTATTTTTATTTTTCTTGCTTAGGAAATTTTCCAGTGCCACAAAATCTTTCGCAACAATTTTCTTCCTTATGTGTTCCCTGTCTTTCAAGTCCAGGTCAAACCAGTCGAACAATCCCTCTATAAATCCGATGTGCCCCAACCCTATTTTATAATCACGCAAATTCAGTTCATTCAGGATATTTATCAGTATTACCAGGATTTCTATATCTGACATTAAGGTATTGGCAGAACCTATGAACTCGATGCCGGCTTGATTGTAAACTCTCCTTTCACCTTTTTGTATATCAGATTGCCTGAAGGAATCTGCAAAATAACAAAATCTCACCGGAAGCTGATTTCTTTTTATTCGCATTCCTGTCAGTCTTGCTACCGGTATAGTCATATCGGTTCTAAGGGATACGGGACTTCCGTCGACATCAAAAAAATTTATTAACTTATCTTTCCAATTTTTACCTACCCCGACTGAAATATTTTTTGTATATTCGATTACCGGCGTGTAGACTTCACCATACCCCCATAATTTGAACTCTCTTGCGATAATTTCTTTTATCCTGTTTCTTTCTTCTATTTCAAAGGGAAATATATCCCTTAATCCGAAAGGCAACCTGACAATTTGACTATCTTTTTTATTTTCAAACATTTTTTACAGAACCCCTGGATTTATATATAAAGTAAGTATTTTATCATACTACAATGTTTTAAAAAAAGGTTTAATTTTTAAAAATTTTCCTGTATCCTGTCCAATCTTTCTTTTTCAGATATGGGTCTTCCTTCTTCATCCACGGATATATTCTTGCCATCCAGAAACATAGTTTTTATCGTCCCCTTTGCTGCCCTGACTCCGAATAAATGAGGAGCATCCAGTATACCTGATTTTATTGCTTTTGAGATTATTAACGGAGAGATCAAAGGATCTTCGATTTTTTTATCTCTGCCCAGTGTTTTTATCTTATCTATGATCAGCTTTGCATCAGAAATCAATTCTTCTTTTCTGTTTTTAACCCTTTTGTCTGACTTCATATCAGGACAGCCATATAAACAATTTTCTATTACTTTTCTGGCTATTTTTACGCTTTCTATTATATCCTCCGGCTTCGCGGCATGATCCGCTTCACAATACGCAACAATATGGACAATATCAGGGTCAAGCTGCATTTGAAGAAAGGTAGAAGAAGCAAGCTGTCCTTTGCTTTTGTTAAAATCGGCAGGGTAGCTGTATAATCCCGATCTTGTCTGCCTGATAGTCGTAAAATCATTATCATGTAGAGATTCTATCAGTTCCATTTTGGCAAGCATTTTCGCCAGATCCATCGTAAAAGAGGTTTCGGGAGGTGTATTAAACATATATTGAGAAATATAGACTTTTACTCCCATTATTTTAGCATTGTAAGCGGCAATATATGCCGCTGCCACAGCAATGGAATCGGGTGAATATCTCAGACTCCAGTGATGGGCTTCATTGACTTCAACCGGGATATTTCTCTCCGCGTGCCATTTCATCACTGTTTGATTTTCAGCTATCGATTTCTCCAGTTTCCTTGCACTCCTATTATCAAGCTCGTTGTACCAGCAAAGCGGAACGGCACACCATGCATTATTTATGTTTTCCAGCAGTACCTTTGCCATTCTCAAAATATCATTTGTACCGCTGTAGCATCTCATCAGTGGATAATTGCCGGTCCGGGATGCAAGGTATAGATCTGTAAAATCTTTCTCACTCCTTAAAGGAACTCCTCCTGCACCATCCTGCCTGTGATCCATTTTGTCCTGATGGAAAAAAAATTCCTGAGTATTTTGATCGGGACCAATGGATATAACATCCAGAGCTCCGCTTAGCGAGATCTTTTTTATTCCTTTTATGGTTTCATCAAGAGTCGGCCTGCCGAAATGATGCCTTATCACGGGAAAAGGTTTGTTATATTTGATTCTCTCTAAGATATTTTGAGGGGGGATTTTACCTTTCGCAAATGCTATCTTTTTACCTAAAAATTTTTCGATTTCCTCTTTGCCTTCCTCTCCGGTAAAAATGACATCAAAAATACCAAGCTTTTTTGCGACTTCTGCAACAGGCTTCGTACTTCCAAGCACGAACACTCTTTTTGATAAAGATGATTTATCGATTATCTTCTTTTTTAATTCCTCGAATATCGGCAGGACACTTTCGGGTGAAAGCCGATAGCTTAAAGCTACTATATCGGGATCATACTCATCTATTTTCTGTTTTAAATAATCGATTTTACAAGCAGACCCTAAAAATATGGTGCTGTAGCCATGTTTATCGGATAAGTTCAAGAAATTCAAGACCCCTGCCACATGTATGCAGCTGCCAATAGAGGCACCCAGTATCTTTTTCATAATTTTATAACTACTTTTTTCCTTTGATTAGAATATCTCTTATCTCGTTCAGATTTAATCCCTCCAGGCCCAGTGTAGAAATATTCCTGCCTATTTTTCTGAAATCCTTTTTGAATATGGAATTGGCTATATCGATGAGGGAATCGATTATTGTAGTCTTTACTCCAAGGACCCTTCCGAATTCAGAAATAGGCACGAGACTCATCGGGACATCTTCCGTTATATATCTGACATTTATTGTTATTGGAGCCATGATCCCCACATAGCCGGGGTTACTATGGATCGCATCGAATAGATTATCTTCGACTACGTTATAGGCCATCGCCAGCCATTCAATAGCGGAATATATATTGGCACACTTTAATTTTCTCGCAACCATTACTCTTTCCTCATCCACTGCCTCCAGGATTTTTGCTACTGATTGTGTTACTCCCTCTATGTAAAATTGAAAATTCCCAAGGGTGGATTCTATTCTGCTCAAGTTAAGTATGGTAATTGACGGGTGAAAAACTGCTCCCATATTATTAAAACTGGTTTCAATCACACTTCCGGCAGGGATAAACTCAGGGAACGCTTCGTTTAATTTCTTGACTACCATTTCAGTTTTTTTTGAAGAAATAGCAGCTACAGGAATTGCCTGTTTTACTCTGAATATCCTCGCTGTAGCCGGACCCATGCCTCTGCTTGCATATATAAAGGTCTGTGCTTCAGCTATCGTAATATCCTTGTTATTGCCTTCTTTCCGTAAAACATTCAAAAATTCCAGAGCACCGCAGGTTCTTCCTGGATTCAATACTACTATCTGATTCTCTTTCAGGAAAGGCGCGCACAGCCTGGCAATAAAAGCATGACCATTTGCGGGTACGACGACCATAATTATATCTGTACCTTTTATTGCCTTCTCGATATCGCTTGTAATTATATTTAGTTTACCAAAACCTTTTATCTCACCTTCAAGCTCTATCCCCTTCATCTTTTTTATGGGCTGAATTCTTGAAAATGTCCTGTTATACAGGTTGACCTTGAAACCTTTTATTGCCAGATGGGCAGCTACTGCTTTCCCGCCATGACCTGCCCCCAGGACTGCAAATTTTAAATCATGCATATGACTAATTGCTCCTTCTGTTTTTTTTCTATACCCTGTCCCAGCTAATTTTATCCGAAAACACTTGTTTGAGGTTTTCTTTAAGGGACTCGTTTAAATCTATTCTATATGTGGAAGGGAGTTTATATATCCTATCTGCGCCCTTCCCACTGTCATCCGTTATTCTAAACTCTACTTCATGAAATCCCGGGTATTTTTTTAATATATCATAAAATCTGTTTATGAAATCCTTATTAAGGTCGTTTTTCTTTGCAGTAAAAACTATTCTGCCATTTCTATCGCTTATTAATTCCTTTTGATCTTTGTTTACCATTTTATCTTTATCCAACTCTTCTATTTCATTTGCGATAATCTTCAGCTGGTCCTCTTTTTTATCAAGCTTTCCCTTGATTTTTACAATCTTATCTTCAGAAATTATACCCCTGTGCTTCATAAGAACTGATGGGAAGACTATAACTTCCACGGTATCACCGATATCCTCCAGCTCCAAAAAACACATCTGCTGATCTTTCTTTGTGAATATGATCTTTACTTTGGTTATTACTCCGCCAACAGCGACATTTGCCTTGTCTTCTACATCAATAAGGACTTCTATAGGGGTCACTCTGGTAAGCGACTCTTCATATTCGAATAAAGGATGACCTGAAATATAAAGACCCAGCATTTCCTTTTCGAAATTCAATAATTCTTTTTTAGAAAACTCCTGGAACTTATCTTCGGTTTGATAGACTCCGTTCAGCAGCACTTCCTTTTTTGGACCGCTTCCGACATCAAATAATGAGAACTGTCCGAGATCCCTGTCCTTTCTGATCTTCAGGGTTTCTTCCGTTATTTTTTCATAATTTTCAAGAAGATGTTTGCGGCTCTGGCCAAGTGAATCGAAGGTTCCGCTTTTGATCAGGCTTTCAAGCGTTTTTTTATTCAGTACATTACTATCGACTCTCCCGCAGAAATTTATGAAATTCTCGAATTTACCGCCTTTTTTCCTCTCCTTTTCAATGCATTCGATTACATTTGTCCCGACATTTTTAATTGCCGAAAGTCCGAATCTTATAGAATTTTCTACCACGGTAAAATCGGTAAAACTTTGATTAATGTCCGGTGGAAGTACTTCGATATCCATTCTTCTGGTTTCATTTACATATTGTGCCACTTTTTCCTGACTGCCCATCCTGATACTGAGGAGAGCAGCCATGAATTCTACAGGATATTTTGCTTTTAGATAAGCTGTTTGATATGAGATCATAGCATATGCGGCACTGTGGGATTTATTAAATCCATATTCTGCGAAATGGTTAACTAATTCGAATATCTTAATAGAGATTTTTTCGTCTATCCCTTTACTTTTTGCGCCTTCTATAAATTTGTTTTTTTGTTTTGAAAGCAAGCTTCTTTTTTTCTTGCTTATTGCCCCTCTTAAAATATCAGCTTCCGACATGCTAAACCCAGCCAGTTCCGAAGCTATACTCATGACCTGTTCCTGATATAAAATTATCCCATAAGTACTGTCCAGTATTTTTTCCAGAGATGGATGCAGGTAGCTTATTGTCTGTCTGCCGTTTCTTCTCTCGACAAAATCACTCAACATACCACTTTGAATTGGACCTGGCCTATATAATGCCAGAAGAGCAATCAGGTCCTCGAATTTGGTCGGCTTCAGATTTATTACAAGTTCGCGCATTCCCGAGCTTTCAAGCTGAAACACGCCAAGACATTCACCTTCGCTTAACATCCCGAAAGTCTCTTTATCATCAAGATCGATATTATTTATATCTATATCGATATTTTTGCTTTTTTTGATTAAAAACAGGGTCTTGTCTATCAGTGACAGTGTTTTAAGTCCAAGAAAGTCCATCTTGAGCAGTCCTATTTTTTGGATATCTTCCATTTTGTATTGGGTTACGATATCGCCCTCATTCTCTCTTTGAATCGGTGTATAGTTATAAAGCTCTTCCGAAGATATCACAACTCCTGCGGCATGGATCGAGTCCTGTCTGGATATACCCTCGAGAGAAATGGCGGTATCGATTACTTCTTTTATTCTCATATCGTTCTCATAAATTTCTTTTAAGTCGGGAACCATTTCCAATGAGCTCTTGATTGTCACATTCAATTCCATTGGAACCATTTTCGCTATACGGTCAACTTCTGCGTAAGGGATCTCCATTACTCTTCCGGCATCTCTAATCGCCTGTCTGGCAGCCATTGTTCCGAAAGTAATCAATTGGGCAACCCTTTCGTCACCATATTTTTTTGTGACATACTTAATGACTGCATCTCTCTTTTCATAACAAAAATCTATGTCGATATCTGGCATACTCTTACGTTCTTCATTTAGAAATCTTTCAAACAACAGGCCGTATTTTAAAGGTTCGATATCGGTTATACCCAGATTATAAGAAACTATACTCCCGGCGGCCGATCCTCTTCCAGGTCCCACTCTTATATCATTATTTTTGGCATAGTTGACCAGATCCCAGATTATAAGAAAATATTCGGAAAACCCCATTTTCTTTATGACTTCCAGTTCCTTTTTTATTCTTCTGTCTATTTCTCCGGTAATATTATCATATCTTTTTTTGGCGCCTTCATAACATAGCTTTTTTAAATATTCATCTGCACTGGATCCGTCGGGAATAGCAAAGGAAGGTATCAGATTCATATCAAACTTTATATTTACATTACATCTGTCGGCAATCTCCAGTGTGTTTTCAATAGCACCGGGAAACTGATCAAAAAGTTCTCTCATCTGATCGCAACTCTTTAAATAATACTCGTCCGTTGGGAATTTCAAACGTCCGGCTTCATTTATTGTCGATCCTGTCTGTATGCAGAGCAACACATCGTGGGCCTTACTATCCTCTTTATTTAAATAATGTACATCATTTGTAGCAACAAGCGGAATTTTATATTCCGAGGATAATTCAAGGAGAGTTTTGTTTACTTTCTTTTGCTCCGGAATTCCTGAATCCTGCAGTTCCAAAAAAAAATTATTTTTTCCAAAAATATCCAGGTACTGCTCAAGATTTCTTTTTGCAGTTTCGATTTGATCCGAGATAATATATTTCGGAATCTCACCTGATATGCATCCGGAGAGAGCAATTAAACCCTCTTTGAATTTACCAAGCAGTTCTTTATCGACTCTTGGCCTGTAATAAAAACCTTCCAGGAATCCCATACTGACAAGCCTCATTAGATTGTGGTAACCCTGGTTATTTTCAGCAAGTAATGTCAGGTGATAAAAGTTTTCTTCCTTTTTGTCTCTTCCCGATTGTTTTTCAAATCTGCTTTTCGGTGCCAGATATACCTCGCAGCCTATTATCGGTTTTATGCCTATTTTTTTTGCCTGGCTGTAAAATTCGACTGCGCCATACATGACACCATGATCCGTAAGTGCCAGAGCAGGCATATCATACTGACTGGCTTTTTCGATTAATTTTGCTATCCTGGAAGCGCCGTCTAATAATGAGAATTCACTATGGACATGCAAATGGACGAAATTGTCTTTTTTCATTCTAAAAGAATATTGTTATTTGTTTTGGCTTTAGGTATCGAATTGAAAATTATTTAAAACTAATAAACAACCCTGTATAACTCTTCAAGGGAAGTTATTCCTTCCGCAACTTTATAAGCTCCGCTCTCCAGGAGAGTTTTCATACCCTCTTCTCTTGCAGCATCACTGATCTCGTCTGTGCTTTTTCTGTTCAAAAGCATCTCTCTGATTCTTTTTGTCACCGCCAGTATCGAAAATATTCCTGTTCTTCCCAGGTAGCCGCTGAAATTACATCTTTTACATCCAACTGCTTTAAAAATCTTTTTACCTTTCAATATATGTCTTATTTCCTCATTAAACGAGGAATCAGGTAAATCTATTTTTTCCTTACAATTATCGCACAATATTCTAACCAGTCTCTGCGCTACTATACCTGTAATTGCAGACGATATCATATATGATTCCACTCCCATTTCCAGAAGTCTTGTCAGGCTTGAGGCAGCATCGTTGGTATGCAAAGTGGTCAGGACCAGATGTCCGGTAATTGCCGCTTCTACTGCTATCCTTGCAGTTTCGATATCCCTTACTTCTCCTATAAGAATTATATCCGGATCGCTTCGGAGCATTGCCCTCAGTCCCTTTGAAAAAGTCATATCTATCTTCGGGTTTACCTGAACTTGCATTATTTGTTGAAATTTATATTCAACAGGGTCTTCTATAGTAAATATCTTTTTTTCCACACTTGAAATTTGATTCAAGCTAGCATAAAGAGTCGTGGTCTTTCCTGATCCGGTAGGACCCGTTATTACGACAGCTCCATGCGGTACAGATATCATCTTTAGATATTTTGGGACTTCTTCTTCAGACATCCCGGATTTTTTAATATCAAAAACGGACTCGTCCCTATCCAGTATTCTTATTGTAATATTTTCTCCAAAAACCGTAGGTATCGAAGCGAGCCTTAAGTCAATCAACTTGTTACTGTAGTTTATGGAACTTCTGCCATCCTGCGGCAGCCTGTTTTCGGTTATATCCATACCACCCATTATTTTATATCTTGAAATTAGAAGTCTCTGTACCGTTTTCGGCACATCTTTAATTTTTTGCAATACACCATCTATCCTGAACCTTATGGTGCAATTCTTTTCCTGAGGTTCAACATGTACGTCGCTTGCCCTCAGCGAAATTGCCTTTAATATAATCTGATTTGCCAGTATTACCAGGGGATTTTTTTCAACCAGGTCTTCCTCAAATTTTTTACCTATGGTAAAGTCTTCATCTTTTATTATTTCCTGGACTTCTTTCAGACTGTAATCATCTGAAGTATATAACCTTATAATGTCTTCTATGTTCTTTTTTGTACAGATATAAGGCTTTATATTATATCCTGTAAGCATCCTTATTTCACCGATAGCATTTATATCTCTGGGATCGGTCATTGCGACACACAGGGTATTATCGGTTAAATCAAACGGAAACACCTTTCTTTTGAATGCAAAATCTTTTGAAATCAGATTTGCTACTGAAGGATCGATTTTATCCTGAATCTTATTTAAATCTACGGACTCAAAACCTCTCTGAAAAGATACAAGTTCCGTCAAAGTATCATCGGAGAGATATCCTTTTTTTATTAATATCTCTCCCAGTTTTTCACCGGTTTTTTTCTGAATCTCCAGTGCTTCTTCCAGTTGTTCTTTAGTTATGATGTTTCTGGTAAGAAGTATCTGGCCTATTTTTTCTTTTTTAAAATCTAATTCGACCATAAATTTCCTGAAATCTTTTATTGATTTTTATAATTATAATATATCCTCGTAAATATTACACATACGCAATTGAAAAATCCGGACTTTATTAAAAAAATTTCTTTAATCAGTCATTCTTTTTTATTTCTCTGTTGATGATTCCAGCCGCGTAACCTGCTCCAAATCCGTTGTCGATGTTCACCACAACGACCCCCGGGCTGCAGGAATTCAACATGGTCAGAAGCGGTGATATGCCTTTGAAACTTGAACCATATCCTTTGCTGGTTGGTACTCCTATTACCGGACAATTTACCATAGAACTCACAACTCCGGGCAATGCCCCTTCCATGCCGGCAACTGCTATAATGACATTGGACTTGTTTAATTCATCTTTATAACTTGTCAGTCTATGAATGCCTGCGATTCCTATATCATAGATCCTGGCTACTTTGTTTTTCATCAGATAACTGGTTACCGCGGCCTCTTCTGCAACACTTATATCCGAAGTTCCTGCACAAATCACGGTAATCCCTTCAACTAATTTATCATCCGGAATATCAAGCGGTGTATAAATGAGATTTGAACTTTCGTTAAATTTCAGGTTCTTTATCTCTTTTTTTAAAAGGCCGTAAGTCTCCATTGTAGTTCTGGTAACAAGAAGGATAGGTGAATAATTTAATATTTTCTTTGCTATCTCTAAAACCTGCTCCGGGGTCTTGCCGTCACCATAAATGACTTCCGGAAAATCCCTGCGCAGTAAACGGTGATGATCTATTTTTGCAAAACCTATATCTTCAAAGTATATCTCTTTTACCTTTAAGATCACCTCTTCTTTGTTTGTTCTTCCTTCCTTAAAACTATTAAGTAATTCTTCTATTATTTTATTTATATTATGTTCCATACGACTAAAGTATCACAAATATAGAAAATTTTAAATCTTACCGGAAATTCAATTGGACCATAGCAAATAGTTAAAATAAAAATGCACAGATGTATTTTCTCCACCCGTGCATTTTTTACTCTTATTTTTGAGACTATTTTAAAATTTTATTAATGAAGTAGCATTTTTTAACAAAGGCGCCAGAACCAGGCTTACTATTGACATTAATTTTATTAAAATGTTCATGGATGGACCTG
>CAZYQD010000009.1:4830-23123 GCA_964649405.1 uncultured Actinomycetota bacterium | reverse complement strand
TTGGTTTAGCGCACCAGTATGGGGTACTGGGGGTCGGAGGTTCGAATCCTCTCGTCCCGACCATATGTTTTATTTTGTAAGTCGGGATTTAGAAATTATGAGATCAATAAAAGCGATAGATTGGGAATAAGAAATGGAAAATAAACCAAAAAATAAAAAAACCGAATCTATTATTGATAAAAAAATCGAAGGCATAGAAGAGATAGCCAGCAGTATACTCGAAGATATAAAAAAAATACCGGAAGGCAGCAGCGGGCTGGTTATAATAAAAGGTCCTAATATCGGAGACAAATTTCTTATAAAAAAATCTAAACTCACTATCGGAAGGAACCTTGAATCGGATATATTTCTTGATGATATAACGGTATCCAGGAAACATGCAGTAATAAAAAGATCCAGTAATGATTTTTTAATAAAAGATTTGGTAAGCTTAAACGGGAGCTATGTGAATGGCGAGATAGTAAACAATGCCGTTTTAAAGAGCGGGGATAGAATACAGATCGGAAAGTATATTTTTTTATTTTTCTGTACCGGCAGAAAGGATTAAATGGACAAGCAATCACCGGAAAGAAAATATCTTACGATAGGTAAGGTCGTAAAAAATTTTAAAAAGATTTATCCTGATTTGACCAATAGTAAAATCAGGTTTTTAGAATCCGAAGGACTTCTTACACCCAAAAGGGCCATTAATAAATACAGAATTTTTTACAGAGAAGATATTGAAAAACTGAATTTTATATTGAAGATGCAAAAAGACCTGTATATGCCCCTGGATGTTATAAAAGAAAAACTAAAATCAAGGGACTTTAAGAAATTTCTGAGTGAAGGAAAATCTATAGAAAATCTTCAGCTTAAGTTGGGAGAAGAATTTAAACCCGAGTATGAAACAAAGTCATTATCGCTGGAAGATATTTCTAAAAGGTTCAAACTCTCACCATCTTTGACAAAAAGTCTGATTGAAAATGAAATTTTCGGATGGAGCGAGGAAGATGGTAAATATATCATAGATTCGGGTGATATCGAGATTCTAAAGATCATAAGTGAGTTATCAAGATATGGGATACAAATAAAACATTTGAAATTATTTGAAAATTTTGCCAGCCGTCACTCTTCATTTATTCAGCAAATCATTTTTCCTTTAATGATGTCAAATAAAAAAGATGCGCATATAATAGCAGGTAGAATTGTGAGCAAGTTAGAAAGAGTGCTCTGTGATTTTCAAGAACTTTTGGTGAAAAAAGAAAATAGGAAGTTTCTGGAAAAACATAAATGATGGTTAGCGGTTCTTCGGTCTCAATTCAAAAGAGTTTAAAGACATACTGTATATTTGCATATCTATTAACCTTCCTTATAATTTTTTCTTTCTTCTTTTTTACGAGTCCTGATGAGATCTTCGGTGATCCGGAAACAGCTGTTTATGACGACAGGATCGATATATCTGCAGAAGCCGCAATAGTTGTTAATTATGAGACAGGAGATATTCTCTGGGAGAAAAACTCCTCCGCATTGACGTATCCTGCCAGCATAACTAAGATACTATCGTCAATTGTCGCTATTGAAAATATAGATGATATGGAAGTAATAACGAAGATCTCAAAGAATGCTTCAGGGAAAAATCATTCGGTATTCAGATTTAAATCCGGTGACAGTATGACTCTTCTTGACCTGCTTAAAGCATCTCTTATATGTTCACATAATAATGCCATAGTTGCGCTGGCTGAATATGTTTCCGGAAGCACAGAGGATTTTGTGGAGTTGATGAATAAGAAAGCAGAAGAAATAGGAGCAGTAAATTCTTTTTTTCAAAATGTAAATGGACTGGATGATGAGGCTCCTTACCACAAAACGACAGCAGCGGATATTGCCAAAATTGCAAGTTACTGTATGAAAAATGAATTATTCAGAGAAATTGTCAATACCAGAGAAGATATTATTAGAAAAAATAAAGAAGAAATCGAGATAATAAATACAAACACCCTTCTGAATCACGATTATATAAAAGGAGTAAAAACCGGTTATACCATTAACGCCGGTTTCTGTCTGGTACTCTATTCCGAGAAAGAAAATTTAAAACTTATTACAGTGACTATGAACAACGCTTCTCCGGAGGAAAGAGACAGGGATGCATTAAAATTGCTGGATTGGGCTTACAATAGCCTGGAATATATAAAAATCGCAGATTTGAAACAGCCGGCTCTGACTGTAAACACGGGGAGACCGACAATTGCAGGTGTAGATTTATATCCTGATAGAGATTATATAAGACTTATAAATATAAATAGCGATATCGTCGATATAGAAAACAAGGTAAAAAACGATATAGTCTTACCTGTGAAAGAAAACGATGTTATGGGAACCATGGAAGTCATCGTTAACAATAAAAAGATAGAAGAAATAGATCTTATTGCAAGAGAAGATATCAGCGATGCTTCGATTTATGAAGAATTATCTACAAAAAAAGAAGTGAAGACTATATATATATTGATATTCTTATTAGTATTTTACTTTTTAACATTTACAATTATAATAGTTAGAAATTTGTTATTAAAAAGACATGTATGAAATTAATTCGGAGGTATAAAATTGGATTTCAAAAACAATAAATCACACAGCAGACTTTTTTTATTAAGATTACTCGTGCTACTATCGGTTATTGCACTAGTTTCTATTCTGGTTTTTACAGGATGTGATTTCGGCCAGGGAACCGAGGAGGAAACAGGAGAAGAAGAAATAGCTGAGGAGGAAACAGGAGAAGAAGAAGCTGCTGAAGAAGAAGTGACCGAAGGAGAACCCAGTAATGAGGTTAACGGAACCGAAATAACCGGAAATATAAATATCTTAAGCGGACTGGAGATATCCGATACAGTAAAGGACAGCAGACCATTGGCATTTATGGTAGATAATAATATACCGGCAAGACCACAATCTGGCCTACATCTTGCTGACATTATTTTTGAAGTAGTGGATGAAGGAGGAATTACCAGATATGTAGTAATATTTTCTTCAAATGAAGCTGAAATCATAGGCCCTATGAGAAGTGCAAGAATATATTATGCAGAAATAGCCAGAGGATTTGATCCAATATATGCATTCTGGGGAACATATCCCGAAGGATACGATGCAATAAAAAGTATGGATTTGGACCTTCTAGATGGAAACAGCGATGCTTATGTTCCATATACTGACTCCGGCTGGAGAGATTATAGCAGGATTGAACCTGGAGAAGATACAGCTCACACTGCTTTTATGTCTACTGAAGGAATAAAAGAAGATGCTTTAGAAAATGGGTACTCCCTTGAGGAAGGGCAATCTCCTCTAAGATTTAAAATAGATGCAGTTGATTCCGAAAGGGGGAACATCTCTGATATATCGATTAATTTTTCTGACAAAGATAGTTTTAAAGTTGATTTTGAATATAATGCTGATGAAAATAATTACTTAAGATATCTGGCAGGGTTACCCCACACAAATTATGAAACAGATGAGCAGATTGCAGTAAATAATGTGATTGTCATGATTACAAATATCGAAGGTCCAATAGATGCAAGTGGTCATATGGCAGTCAGGACAACCGGAACCAGTGACATAGGTAAAGCATTCTTCTTTATGGATGGGAATGTCATTGAAGGAACCTGGGAAAGGGGATCGATTTTCGATCCATTCCAGTATAGAGATGATGAAGGTAGAATCATGTTATTTAACACAGGTTCGACATGGGTGGCAATGATACAGGACTCAGGAAGACTTACATATTAAAAATTATATTTAATTAACCCGATTATATTTTGAGTGATCAAACCGAAAAAGAATTAATAAAAAGCGATATTATAGGAAAAGAATTATTTACGGGCCTGGATATAAAAAACAGGATTTCCGAACTGGGTGGGGAGATCACAAGAGATTATAAGTACAAAAATCTACTGCTTGTAAGCATATTAAGAGGGGGAGTAATATTTCTGGCCGATCTTATAAAGGAAATCGATCTTCCCCTGAGTATAGATTTCATGAGTATTTCCAAGTATGGTATCAATGATACATCTACAGGTGTAGTCAGGATCACCAAGGATCTCGATGAATCCATCGAAGGAAAGGATGTATTGATCGTAGAGGATATTATTGACACCGGACTTACTATAAGCTATCTGTTAAGAAATCTAAAATCAAGATTCCCCAAGAGCATTGAAATATGTACGCTTCTGGACAGGGATGTGAGAAGAATTGCAGAAATCAATATTAAATATGCTGGTTTTAAGATCGGAGAAAATTATATCGTCGGTTACGGGCTTGATTATAAGCAGAAATTTAGAAATCTCCAATCGATCTATGAATTAAGATTGGATACTGTAAAAAAGGATATCGAGTCTTTGAAAAGCAGCTCAATCTGAAATAGATTTTTAACCATATGTATTTTATCATCTGTAATCCCTTAGATGGGGTTTATCGATTTATACCATCAAGTATTATATAATTACAGGCAAAAATATTTTTAAAAAAGTTGAAAATCAAAAAGAATGACAATTTAATAAAGATGATACTTGAAGGAGTAAGAATAGAGTTGCCATCTAACAAGCCGATCCTGCTTCTAAAAGAAGAAAAAGGAAACAGGTATTTACCAATATGGATAGGACCTTATGAAGCTTCGGCAATTGCTCTTGAACTGTCAAAAATAAAAACACCCCGGCCCATGACACATGATTTAATAATAAATATTATCAATAATTTGAAAATTAGTATCGATAATATAGAAATAACGGAAATAAGAAATAATACTTTTTATGCTGTGATCAATATCATGAATACGGATAAAAAAGTGATCAGGGTCGATTCAAGGCCATCCGATGCAATTGCAGCCGCTGTCAGAAGTAAATGCGATATTTATGTTGCAGAACAGGTACTGGAATCAGGTGGACTCAGAATACAGTCAATCGAAGATGAGGTGAAAAAATTTAAAAATTTCCTCGATAATGTGGAACCGGAAGATTTTAAAAAAAATTTCTAAAACAAATACTATTCAAAAAACTTCTTTCTTTAATTTCTTAAACTTCAAAAACAGTATTTTACCATCGACATGCTTATGAAACCTGAAGTTCATTATACATTCTATTGACTTTGATAGGTTTAAATTTTAAAATTACATTAATGTAATTACAATGATGTAATTAAGATCATTATAAAGTAAACAAGACTAGTAATTATGGAATGTTCAGTTGTAAAAAATTTTTATGGTTCTGTGGAAGTCTGCAGGATAATAGGGATCACATACAAACAGCTCGATTACTATGATAGGACCGGTTTTGTAAAGCCTTCCGTAAATAGGGCAGGGGGGTATGGAAGCAGAAGGATGTATGACTTTAATGATTTAATGAAATTGAAGGTCATAAAAAAATTGATGGAAGCCGGTATAAGTCTGCAGAAATTAAGAAAAACAAAAAGATACCTTGATGAATATGATAATAAAAGCAGTCGCGGTAATGGACTTTTAAGGTTGACGCTGATTTCCGATGGAAATACTGTTTATGCCTGTGATTCGGATAAGGCAATAGTGGATACATTAAAAAGCGGCCAGGGTGTATTCGGTATAGCTCTGGGCAAGGTATATACTGATCTTAATGGTGACATAGAAAAATACCTTATGAAAGATAATAAAAATGCAGAAATAGGGATGGATTCAGGAAGTTATAGAAGATAAATAATATCCTAAAATTTTAATGGAGGTTTTTTAAAAGTAAATGGGAAAAAATTTATTGGAAATTAGAGAAAATGTAAATAAAAACAATAATCCCGAGGGTAAATTCAAAAATACCGAAAATATTAGATTTGCGCACACCAGTGAAAAAGAATTTTCCAGGATACTGGATTTTTATAAAATAAGATGGGAATATGAACCAAGGACCTTTATATTAGAATTTGACTTAAAAGGAAATCCTGAAGCCAGTTTTACGCCTGATTTCTATCTGCCGGACATGGATCTTTATATTGAACTTACCACTCTCAATCAGAATCTGGTTACAAAGAAAAATTATAAAATCAAAAAATTAAAAGAGTTGTATCCGGATATAAATATAAAATTATTCTATAAAAAAGATTATAACAGTTTATTATTTAAGTATATAAATAGATAATTTTTTAATATATTCAAATTCTAAAAGTCGTGATTATTCTTATTTTCTAATCATTAGTATTAATTATTAGTATTGATAAAGCAGCGTATTACCTCCACAAAATGAAAAGCAATAACAATGGTAATTTAAAAGGTGATGTTAGATATCTCTTCAGCAGATATGGAACAATCAAAGGTAAACCCAGCATATGGGGCGCATTTAGAATAATACTTGTAAAACCAGGGGTACAGGCCATAATATTTTACAGATTCTATCGCAAACTCTATAAAATAAGGCTTAAACTGATTGCTGAAATATGCTGCAGGATAAATTTTTTCTTTAACGGAGCGGAAATAGATCCCGGTGCAGAAATAGGTTCGGGATGCAGAATATGGCATTCGGCCGGTGTAGTAATCGGCAGGGGAGTAAAGATTGGAAATAATGTAAGTATTTTTTCTAATGTCACACTGGGCGGCCTTGGACATTCAATATTCCATCACGGAGATCCCGGTTATCCCGATATCGGAGATAATGTGATCCTATATGCAAATGTCACTATCCTTGGTCCTGTTAAGATCGGCGATAATACCACAATAGGTGCGCACTCATTGGTACTGGATTCTATTCCAGCCAATAGTCTGGCAGTGGGGAATCCAGCCCGTATAATAAAACAACCTGATCTATAAAATAATTGATAGTTGATAATTATGAAGTAATTTAAACTATTATATTAAAGTTTACATAATATATATTATCGGAAGTTAATTATATATAAGAAAATAAGCACTTTTTATTTATATAATATATAAGAAGTCAAATAATACGGTAGGTTCTGTTAACCTGTGCTCCCGAAACCGGATTCTCCTCTTGCTGTATCGTCCAATTCGTCAACAATATCAAGACTAACTTCTTCGACTCCAAGTACAACCATCTGGCATATCTTATCTCCTTTTTTTATTTGAAAAGTATTATCAGGATCAAGATTTATAAGAATCGCACAGATCTCCCCTCTAAATGCGGAATCGATGAGTCCGGGGGCATTTACCATTCCTATGCCATTTTTCAAAGCAATACCCGACCTTGGCTGGATAAAGCCTGCATAACCATTTGGTATGGATACTTTAATACCTGTTTGTATCTTTTTCCTCTCAAAAGGCTTTAATTCGCAGTCGACTGCACTGTAAAGATCAAGTCCTGCATCACCGGCATGAGCATATGCAGGTATAGGTATTGATTTATCAATTACTTTTACCTTAACAGTTATCATTTATTTAAGAATAATATAATTAAATTACTTTTAAATTGATTTATAGGAATATGATTAATATTAAAATATTGAATTATATAAGATTATACTATTCGAATTCGATTATAGGAATGATTATAGTAGAATTTCCCGGAATATAGTCTGATTTATCAATATCGTTTATTTTCTTTATTTCACTTACAAATCTTGATTTAGTCATATTATTTGAATATTTATCTGCGAGCTCGCTTATATTGGTCCTATGATCCAGGCTTACTCTTGTATATCTTGTTGTAGTTATGCCGCTAAATTTATATCTATTGAAATAAAAAGCGTTTATAACCAGAAATGCAACAACAATTATAAGAATATATAAAAATATTTTTTTATAATTTATTTTGATCATTCGCAATTTTTATTACCTCTTTATTTATTTTCGAGTTGTATCTGACTAATTTAATATTCTAATAAGAATAACAAACATATGTTCGCTATAATAATATAACCAAACATATGTTCGTGTCAATAGGTAATTTAAAAAAATTTTTTATCTATTTTATTCAATTTTTATATACTTTTTTTGGTTATTTGCTAGAATAGAAAGCAAATCAATAATATAATCCCCTACCCTGTTATAATTATATTAGTCTGAAAAATTAAAAAGGAGGAGAAATGGCGGAAATTCATTATGATAAAGATATAGATATAAAAATACTGAACGGAAAGAAGATAGCAATAATCGGATATGGAAGTCAGGGCCATGCTCATGCTCAAAACCTGAGGGACAGCGGAATGGATGTTATTGTGGGAGAACTGGAGGGAAGCAAACCCTGGAATATGGCAAAAGAAAAAGGATTCGAAGTATATACCACCGACAAGGCTTCAAAAATGGCGGACATAATAATGTTTCTGGCGCCAGACACGGTACAGAAAAATATATATTACAAATATATAGAACCAAACCTTGAAAAAGGAAATATACTCTGCTTTGCCCACGGCTTTAATATTCATTTTAAACAAATCATCCCCAGAGAAGATATAGATGTCATTATGATAGCACCAAAAGGACCGGGCCATATCGTAAGAAGGATGTATACAGAATCAAGCGGCGTCCCTGCAATAATTGCGGTTCATCAGGATTATTCTAAAAAGGCCAAGCAGTACGCTCTTGCCTATGCAAAAGCAATCGGCGCCGGCAGAGTTGGGATCATCACCACTACGTTCAAAGAAGAAACCGAGACTGATCTTTTCGGAGAACAGGCCGTTCTTTGCGGAGGGACCACCGAGCTTATAAGAGCGGGATTCGATACGCTGGTCGAAGCAGGATATCAACCTGAAATCGCTTATTTCGAAGTATTGAATGAATTAAAACTTATAGTGGATTTGATATATGAAGGCGGAATATCATGGATGAGATACTCGATAAGCGATACCGCAGAGTATGGCGATATGGTAAAAGGTAAAAAAATCATAACTGCCGAAACCAGAAAAAATATGAAAAAACTGCTTGAAGATATACAGAATGGGTCTTTTGCAAAGGAATGGATACTCGAAAATGAAGCCGGACGGCCGTTATACAATGCAATCAAAAAGAAGGAAGAGAGTCACCTCATTGAAAAGGTTGGCAAAGATCTGCGAAAGATGATGACCTGGATAAAAAAAGCGGAAGAATAATAAGCAATCTTCAGGATGGATGGCAGGAATAAACGGCAATGCCATAATATAGTAAAGCGAACTTATGTTTGCCTTTGTTATTCTTTTTTGTTATAATTATTTAAATTAAAATAACAAATATTATTTTAAAAAATTATGGATAATAATATTAGTACAAGACAGGAAGATATTCTAAAATTCATCAACAAAAAGATCAAAGAATCAGGTTATCCTCCATCCGTAAGAGAAATAGCACAGGCAGTCAATTTAAGTTCCTCGGCGACCGTTCATTCCCATTTAAAAAAACTTGAAGAAAAAGGTTATCTTAAAAGGAATCCTTTCAAACCGCGTGCCATTTCTATATTCCCAAGACAGAAAGACGAAACAATCGATCGTGGCTTCAATAATCTCGTATATGTGCCCGTGGTTGGAAATATAACTGCCGGAAAACCTATACTTGCAAATGAAAATATAGAAGATTATTTTCCTCTTTCACCGGATTTCGTAAAAGGTAAAAAAGAAGTATTTATCCTTCATGTAAGAGGAGACAGTATGGTCAATGCCGGTATCCTTGACAGGGATTATATTGTTGTAAGGAAACAGGAAAGCGCCATAAACGGGGAAATAATCGTAGCTCTGCTGGAAGATGAAGCAACGGTAAAAAGGTTTTTCAAAACGGATAAGAAGATAAAATTAATGCCTGAAAATGATTATATGGAACCAATTGTAGTAAATGATGTAAAAATACTTGGAAAAGTCATAGGAGTGATCAGAAAATATTTTTAAACTATATTGACTTCTCTTCTATCTTTACTTTCCTGCTCTTTCCTCTTCTGTATATATACCTTGACAACACGGAACAATATCTTGAGTTCACATGCAGTTTTAAAATTGCTGAGTCTCTAAGATTTTTTCGTCCGAGAACCTGGCAGTTGTCATAAATAAAAGAAATAAGTCTGTTCTCATTGTAAGGAACCTTAACGACTATATCCAGATAATGCTTTTCGATTATTATTTTGATTGACTGATATAATTCGTTAAGTCCGGTCTTTTTTAAAGCGGATATAAATATTGCATCTTTATATTTTATTTTTAATCTTTCTATTTCTGCATTGCTTAATTTATCGATTTTATTGAAAACCAGTAACATGGGCTTCCCGGCCGATTCGATCTCTTTCAGTACATTTTTGACGCTCGTAATATTGTTCTCGAAATCCGGTTTGCTTATATCGGAAATAAGTAAAAGTAAATCAGATCTTTTGACTTCCTCGAGAGTAGATTTAAAGGATGCTATGAGTTGATGCGGCAATTTTTCTATGAATCCGACCGTATCGGATATCAAGACTTCGGAATTAGGATATATTTTCAACTTTCTTGTAGTCGAATCGAGAGTTGAAAAAAGGCGGTCTTCTACATATCCGTCTGCATTGGTCGTAGTGTTAAGAAGAGTAGTTTTGCCGCTATTTGTATATCCTACAAGCGCTATTTGAAATACGCTCCTTTCTTCCCTGCTCTTTCTCTGTGTATCTCTCTGTGTACTGATCTGGTGTATTTTCTTTTCAAGGAAACTGATCTTTTTTCTTATTTTTCTTCTATCGACTTCAAGCTTTGTCTCGCCAGGACCTCTTGTTCCGATACCGCCGCCCAATCTTGACAACTCGATCCCCTTGCCTATCAATCTGGGAAGAAGATAGTTTAGTTGAGCAAGTTCGACCTGAAGTTTTCCTTCACTGCTGTGGGCTCTTTGTGCAAATATATCCAGAATCAAGGCAGTCCTGTCCAGGACCTTGGTGTCAAGTTTTATTTGGAGATTTCTTTGCTGGGTAGGTGTGATTTCATCATCAAAGATTACCAGCTCTATACTTTTATCGTCTACGATTTTTTTGGCTTCTTCTAACTTTCCTGTTCCAATGAAATATTTGGGGTTTGGCTTATCATGCTTTCCGAAAAGTATTTCTTCTACGACTGCGCCTGCGCTTGAAGTCAGGTTTTTTAATTCTTCTACATTTTCATTTGATGCCTTATTATAATCCGGAATTTTTGTTATGTTTTTTCTAAAGCTATCGAAATCTATAAAAATTAAAAGAGCTTTTTCTTTCATATTAAATTATACGTGCTGCCATAAACGTGTTATAAAACGTTTCTTATCCTCTTTAAGGCTTCTCCTAATCTGCTGTCATCTATAGTCATAGAGATTCTTATATATCCTTCTCCGCTCTCACCGAACTCTACACCTGGTGTTACTACGACATTAGCCTTATCAAGCAGCATTTTAGAGAATGATCCTGATGTAAAGCCTTCGGGAACCTTTGCCCATACATATATAGTAGCGTTGGAATCAAAATAATCTATACCCGTATCATCAAGGGTCTTTTTTATCATTTCCCTTCTTTTGTTGTAAATATTATTATTATATTCTGTATGTCTTTTATAATTTTCCAGAGCTTTGACTGCGGCATATTGAATGGCATTGAAGACACCGGAATCTACATTGGTTTTATATTTACCAAGGCTTTCGATTATTTCTCCATTACCCACGGCATAGCCTATCCTCCACCCTGTCATATTGAAAGTTTTTGAAAGCGAATTGAATTCTATTCCTACATTCTTGGAACCATGCGCATTCAATAAACTCATTGGTTTATTTTCTCCCTGATAGACATCGGAATATGCATTATCATGGCAGACAATAATATTATTTTTTTCTGCAAAAGACACTATCTTTTCAAAAAAAATTTTATCGCATGTTGCTGAAGTAGGATTATTCGGATAATTGATATATATTATTCTGGCTTTTTTTGCTATTTCTGGATCGATATCTTCAACATCGAATAAGAAATCATCCTCTTCCTGCAGTGGAACAGTATATGGTATTCCACCTGCAAATATGGTGCTTATTTTATATACAATATAAGAGGGATCGGTCATTATAACATGATCGCCTGGATTTATGCATGTATAAGCCAGATTGGCAATACCTTCCTTGGAGCCCATAAGCGGTATGACTTCCCTTTCCGGGTCAATTGTCACATTGAATCTCTGAAGATAAAATTTTGATACTGCTTCTTTGAAGATCCTTAAACCGTAACTTGAGGGGTATCTGTGGTTTTCTGGTACATTTGCTTCTTTACATAGGGTCTCTATGATATCTTTGGATGTCGGAATATCCGGATCACCGATACCCAGACTTATCACATCCAGTCCTTCTTTTCTTTTCTTGTTTATAAGCTTGTCGATCTCGGCAAATAAATAAGGAGGCAGAGACTTTAACCTATCAGCTTCTTCAAAATGCATTGGATTCCTCTCTATGATAATTATTTATAAAAAATACCGGCCGTCAAAACTATGTTCCACTTTTCCTTCAATATAGATAATATTATCCCGGGGATCCCATGTGATAATCAACTTTCCACCTCGTACATTAACGATGACTTTATTTGTACTGACTTTTTTTAACTTTATGGCACAGACTGCTGCTGCACTTGCACCTGTGCCGCTTGCAAGAGTTTCCCCTACTCCCCTCTCCCATATCCTTATGTTCAATTCTTCATTGTTTTTGACCCTGACAAATTCCACATTGGTTTTATTTGTAAAGATTTTATGATTTTCAATTTTGGGCCCCCATTTTTCAACCGGGAAATTATCCAGGTCCACATTTCTTTCAAGAAATATCACGCAGTGGGGATTGCCTGTGGAAATGCAGTTAATGACAAATTCTTTAGAATCGATTTTTATCTTATAATTAAAAATCTCATTTATTTTATCATTACCAATATTAACGGGAATATTTTCAGGTTTAAATTCAGGATTGCCTATATCTACTTTTATATTTTTAACATTATCACCCTCTATATTGAGAAATATTTTTTTTATTCCGGAGAGTGTTTCGATATTGAAATTCTTACTTTTTTTACTTACAAGATTGTTTTCATAGGCAAACCTCGCCATACATCTTATCCCATTTCCGCACATTTCTGCAATCGATCCGTCCCTGTTATAGTAATCCATTTTTAAATCGGATATTTTAGATGGTCTTACCAGGATCAAACCATCGGCACCTATACCAAAATTTCTGTCACACATCCTGGTTATCTGATCTCCGGATAATTTTATATAATTGACGGTTGCATCTATGATAATAAAATCATTTCCCTGACCGTTTAGTTTTGAAAATTCAATTTTTTTCATTTTTAGTATTCTTAATTATTTTAAAAATATCTCTAATTAAGTAAAAAATGTTATCATAATTATCCGCTCTTATCCAATTAATTTTCGGCTCGGCGTTAAACCAGGTCAGCTGCTTCTTGGCAAGTCTTCTGGTATTTCTCTTGATATTGCCGGAACATTTCTCAAATGTTATCTCTCCATTTAAATATTTAAGCACTTCTTTATATCCTACTGCCTGCAGAACACTGCGGCAATTTTCATATCCATTGTCAATCAGTTTTTTTACTTCTTCTACAAGTCCGTTTTCTAACATTCTATCCACTCTTTTATCTATATTGTCATACAATTTTTTTCTATCCATCATGATTCCAATAAGAACGGCTTCGTATTCTGATTTTTTGTTTTTCCAGATATTCTGAAGGCTTGAAAATGCGGTACCTGTGATCTCGTAAACTTCAAGTGCCCTGATTATTCTCCTCTGGTCATTTTCACTTATTTTCTTTGCGTAATGCGGATCTATTTTTTTTAATTTCAAATAATATTTTTCTAAACCATAGTTTTCTATATCTTCTTTTAACCTTTTCCTTAACTCTTTGTTTTTATCAGGTACAGGATCAATACCGCTGATTATTCCTCTTATATATAACCCCGACCCCCCGACTAGAAGAGGAATTTTATCCTTTATAAAAAAATTATTTTTGATTGTTTCATCGCATATTTCTTTAAACTCCATGATGCTCAAATCATGATCAGGATCAAAGATATCGGTCATATATTGCTTTACTCCAAAATTTTTCATGTCATATTTATCGGTTCCTATATCCATTCCCCTGTAGACCTGTATCGAATCTACCGATATGATATCTGTATCAAGCAGCTGTGCCATAATGATCCCGATTCTGCTCTTTCCGGCACATGTAGGACCGCAGATGACAATGACTTTTTTTAAGTCAGTCAGTTTTTTAATTAATTCATCAAGATAGATATTATTATTCTTTAATTTGTTTTGTATCGATTTGATCAGAGATTTTTTAATTATTTCCACTTTGCTTATATTATTAATTATTGTGTTTTGTTATCCGGAATCAGTTTCCCAGAAACATAAAAAGTCCGTGCGCTATTTACTGTAACCGGGACTATCCTTCCGGTAAGATTGCTTTCACCTTCGAAATTCACTATAGTATTGTTTTCCAATCTTCCTTCCAGCAGGGCACTATTTTTGAAACTGTTTCCTTCAACCAGTACTTCAAATCTTCTGCCGATAAGCTTATTATTTTCTTCAAGAGAAATCGTATTTTGAATCTCAAGTAACTGCCTGAACCATTGTTTCTTTTCATCCATTGTAATGCGGTCTTCCATACCGGCAGCTCTTGTTCCTGCCCTGGGAGAATATATAAAAGTAAATGCCCTGTTGAATCTTATTTTTTTAACCATTTCCATTGTCTGTAAAAAATCTTCCTCGCTTTCACCGGGAAAACCCACGATTATATCTGTAGTAATAGCACAGTCAGGGATTTTATTTTTTATATTTTCGATAATACCAAAGTAGTCCTTTCTGGTATAATTCCTGTTCATTTCTTTTAAAATCTTATCCGAACCTGCCTGGAGGGGCAGATGAATATGCTTTGCAATATTATCTCTTTTTTTTATTACATCTATAAGATAATTGGAGAAGTCTTTTGGATGCGATGTCATAAACCTGATTCTTTTAAGGCCTTTTATATCCGATATTTTTTCCAGAAGTCCAGAAAATGTATATGGCTGCCTTAGATTCTTTCCATAGGAATTTACATTCTGCCCCAGGAGTGTAACTTCGACTACTCCATCAGATACCAGCTCTTCGATATTCTTTAGAATTTTTTCTGCTTCTATGGATCTTTCATTTCCTCTTACCATAGGAACAATGCAATATGAACAATAGTTATTGCAGCCAATGGTTATGGGTACTAGAGCCTTGAAACTATTCTTCCTACTTACTTTAAAAAGCTCAGGATCAAATCCATTATCTTCAATGTAACATATACTCCTGCCGGTTGAAATCCGTCTGTTTATAAGGTCCGGGAGATCGGCTATATTTTGCGTTCCAAAAACAATATCCACATAAGGAAAATCTTTGATTATTTTTTGTTTGAGGTCCTGAGCTGCACACCCGCCTATACAGACCAAAATGTCTTTTTTTGAATTTTTTATCTTTTTTAGATTTCCTATATGTCCATATTGCCTGTTTTTCGCGCTTTCTCTGACAGTGCAGGTATTAAGGATGATAATATCGGATTCTGAAATATCATCTGTCTTCTCATGTCCGGCGTTTTCAAGTAAAAACTGGATTCTTTCAGTATCATTTTCATTCATCTGGCATCCGAAAGTCTCGATAAAAAATTTCATAAATACGAAAACCTTGTTTCAAAATTGTGAAAATATAATTTAAAAGGTATTAGACTTAATATTAAACAATTATTTGGATTCAATACTAAGGACAATAGCAGTCTTTATTTCCCCGTTTACTTCTATATCTTTAAAATAAGGTATACATATTAATTCCTGACCTGTAGGAGCTATAAATCCTCTGGCTATTGCAATACCTTTTACAGCCTGGTTCAACGCTCCTGCACCAATGGTCTGGATCTGTACTCTTGCTTCGCTTCTGATAATCCCGGCAATTGCACCTGCTACCGAATTGGGCTTTGATTTCGAAGAAACCTTTAGCAATTTAATAGTGTTATCCATGTTATTATTTGTGCTATCTTAATTTTTATTCTTTTTGCTTCAGTTCAATCGATAATTTTATAATATTATTTGCCTTTTTATATTCTATATTCTCTCCGGTAGTAACGAAATATTTATCTCCTAATTCTCTTATCTTGTCTTCAGCAGCTTTAATTATACATCTAATCTCATCATCTTCAAACCTGCTTGCCAATTTGGATTCATCATAGAGCTTGAGCTTTTTATCAGGCATTTTACCTGTTTTATCTTTATCCGCGCTGCTGACCCTAATTTCCTCTAAACCGCTCTCAGGATCTATTTTAAGGGGTTCAAGCGCTTTTATTTCGTTATATATTACTCTCTGAATGCCTCTCTGCGAAATATCCATATTGAATATATTTTTGGAGATAATCTCCATAACGGTATAATTATCCGTAAGTATGGGAATTTCGGTCACTTTTATAATGTTTTTTTGTATGAAGTTACTTAATTTTTCCCATTCGTCAAATTTAGGATAATCATTTTTCTCGCTGTCTTTTCTTAAAATTTCCCGCATGGTCGAAAGTATCTGAGTTGGGCTTCCAAAAAAAAAGTTGATCTCCCTGTTTTGAAGCTGAAATTCTATTATGGTTTTTATTATATTGTTTACACCACCGATAATATTTAAATTTCCGTCTGTTTTGATTATTTGCGGCATCAATGATTGATCCTTCTTTTCAGGAATCTTAGATAGATCGATTTCTATATAAAATGATGCACCCTTGGACTTTTCGGAAAAAATTATTCTTATGTCATCGACATTTAATTTTATTGAAAACAATGCCATTCCCCTGCCATGAAATCCGTATGGGTCCTTTATGCCGTTCTCAAGTTTGGAAGTCACTCTTGATTCAAAAATAAGATTCTGCAGGTGAGGAGGGATACCTCCGCCGTCATCTATAAAATATATTTTTCTTCTTTTATCTTCAATTTTTTTTGTTCCGATAAATATGTTCATGCTGCCAGCATCCCTGCTGTTGCGGAGCATCTCTACGATTATGTCTTCGACGCTATTTATATCTTGAAGCGCCTGTCTCCTTTCGGCTTCTGAAATTTTCAGTCTGACATATCCATCCCCCAGGTCCTCTTCGACATTAAGCGAATCCTTTATATTCAGTTCAGACAAAAAATTTTTTAGATCGGAGTTATTTTGCATATTCGACTGCTCTGCTTTCTCTTATTACAGTCACTTTTATCTGTCCGGGGTACTCCATTTCTTTCTCAATCTCTTTTGCTATTTCTTTTGCAAGGACGAGAGACAAATCTTCATTGACTTCTTCGGGTTTGACCATAACTCTTATTTCTCTTCCGGCCTGTATAGCATAAGCTTTTTCTATTCCTTTAAATTTTGTAGCAATTTTTTCGAGACTTTCCAGTCTTTTAACATAACTTTCCAGAGTTTCTCTTCTTGCGCCTGGTCTTCCGCCTGATATCTGATCCGCAGCCTGTATTATCACATCCAATACCGTGTTGGCTTCAACTTCATTATGATGGGATTCGATTGCATGACATATCTCTTCATCTTCATTAAGCCTTTTGGCAAGTTCGGCACCGATTATTGCATGTGATCCTTCTATGTCATGTGTCAAA
Source organism: uncultured Actinomycetota bacterium (assembly GCA_964649405.1). Classification (GTDB taxonomy): domain Bacteria; phylum Actinomycetota; class Humimicrobiia; order Humimicrobiales; family Humimicrobiaceae; genus Hydromicrobium. Next base: position 5,621 of record CAZYQD010000009.1, on the reverse strand, counting down.
GCTTTGCCTATATCGTGCAGTAATCCTGCCCTCTTTGCCTTTTTTATATTCATTCCGAGTTCCGAAGCAATCACACCTGCAACGTAGGCCACTTCTTTTGAATGCAGAAGTACGTTCTGCCCATAACTGGTCCTGTATTTCAATCTTCCCAGTACTTTAACGATTCCCGGATTTAATTCCGAAATTCCTGCATCAAAGACTGCTTGTTCTCCCTCTACCTTGATCTCGTTATTTATGATCTTGCTTGCCTTTTCATACATTTCTTCGATTCTTGCAGGGTGTATTCTTCCATCCATTATCAAATTTTCAAGCGTTACCCTTGCAATTTCTCTTCTCACAGGATCGAAAGAAGATAATATCACGGCTTCCGGAGTATCATCCACAATTATATTTATTCCTGTAAGATTTTCGAAAACTCTTATGTTCCTACCCTCTCTTCCTATTATTCTTCCCTTCATCTCATCATTGGGTAAATTTACAACCGATACGGTAGTCTCACTTACGTGATCAAGGGCACATCTCTGTATGGCCTGGGAGATTATCTTCTTTGCCAGGGTATCAGCATCTTCTTTTAGCCTGTTCTCTATGTTTCTGATCTCTTTTGCCGACTCATATCTTGCTTCTTCTTCTATTTTTTTAATAAGGATAGCCTTAGCCTCCTCTTTTGTGAGTTCGGCAATTGCTTCAAGTCTCAGTATTTCTTTGCCCAGTATTTCATCCAATTTCTTGTTTTTGATTTCAAGTTCCTCTTTTTTTTGACTTACATCCTGTTCTTTCTTTTCCAGATAATG
>CAZYQD010000009.1:0-4730 GCA_964649405.1 uncultured Actinomycetota bacterium | reverse complement strand
TTATTAACAAATCCATTTTATAAACCTTCCTTCCAAAAAAAAAGTCGAGCTAATTACCCGACTTATAAATTATTTGCACTATTTAGTTTTAAATTAATTATACTTAATAAAACTATCTTTATATCATAAAAAAGACTATTAAACGGAAATAAATATCACTAATATTACGTAAATGTTGTATTAAGTATTTTTAAACCACTTTCCGGCTTTATTTTCTTCATAAAATCTATCATTAGCACTGTAAAATCACTGCTTCGATATCTATGCTTAAAAATCCGTTAATTTTCCTTTACTTTATAGACTTTTTTAACCGCTAATAATATTTGTAAAAAAACCAGTGCAAACTAACTTATAAATCAAATAATTTTTATTATTAAACGTTTTTATTTTAACCATAGCACCGGTTTAAGTCAACACAATTTAACCCTGTTACCCGGTATGTCAGACAATATCTTTGCAAAAATAGGATACTATGCCTCTATTGAGATAATTTTTAAATCATCATTATCTGCAACTTTTGTTTTTTTTCCTGAACAATAAATACACTTTGAGTTGAGATTTTCAGAATAAAAATTTTTACCGCATGTTTTGCATTCTATCTTTATTTTACCTTTTTTGAATTCAAGGATAGAGTCCTTGAGAGCTTTATTATCTTTTGTTATAAAATTATAATAGAATTCGATTGATCGTGGTTCTATGTAGGCCAGCGGATTTATTTCAAAACTTACTTTTTTTATCTTTTTGATATTATGTTTTTTTATTAAATCGCATAATATTTCGACGATGGAACAAGTTATGGAATATTCATGCATGCTTAATCTTTAATTATTATTTTTTTGAAGTACCTTTTACCCTTTTGAATAACCTTTTTATCTATGTAAGCGAAATCAAATTCCATATTGGGATCATCGATCTTTTTATCGTCTATTTTTACTGACCCCTGAGATACCAGCCTCCTTGCTTCCCCATTTGATTTAGCCAGACCGGAACCTACCAGTAATTGAAACAGGCTTATTTTTTTATCTTTTAATTCTGCCGGAGATATTAAATATATTTCGATTTTTTCCGGTGTTTTCTTTTGTTTGAAAATCAAATCAAAGTATTCTTCTGCTTTCAAGGCTTCATTTTTCGTATAAAGGTTTTCTATTACCATTCTAGCAAGTCTTCTTTTGGCTATAGATGGATTTAATTTATCATTTTTTATGCTATTTTCGATCTCTTTGATTTCTTCAATTGGTAATGAAGTCAATAACCTGAAGTAATCTATCATTATATTATCGGGGATAGACATTATCTTGCCAAAAATTTCCTGTGGGTGCTCATATACTCCTATATAATTACCCAGACTCTTACTCATCTTCTCGATACCATCGGTACCTACTAAAATAGGCATAGTAATGGCTATCTGTGGTCTCTGAGAGAATTCTTTTTGAAGTTCCCTTCCCATCAGCAGATTAAATCTCTGATCGGTCCCTCCCAATTCTATATCGGCTTCTATCACATACGAGTCATATGCCTGCATTATAGGATAAAGAAATTCCATGATTGCAATAGGTGCATTGCTTTTATACCTCTTTTTAAAGTCATCTCTTTCAAGCATCCTGGCAACCGTAAATCTTGATGTCAGGTCAAGTATATCTTCGAATCTTAAATTCTGAAGCCATTTAGAATTTTTGAGCACTTCGGTTTCTTCAGGGATAAGGATCCTAAAGGCCTGATCCATATAAGTCCTGGCATTTTTTTCTATTGCGTCCGGAGATAATCTGGGTCTGAGAGTTGACCTGCCTGAAGGATCCCCTATCCTTACCGTGTAATCTCCTATTATCAGGATGGCTTTATGACCTAAATCCTGGAACTGCCGGAGTTTATTAAGGACTACAGTGTGTCCCAGATGTATGTCCGGAGCTGTCGGATCAAGTCCTAATTTGACTTTTAAGGGTTTATTCTCTCTTATAGATCTTTCTATCATGGGTTTAAGATCTTCTTTGATTAAAATATCCTCGGTACCCGATATAATCACATCCAGCTGTCTCTGTAAATCTTTTTCCATATCTAGCTTTCCGGTAAATATTTAATGATTTGAAAACCAAAATAAATATTAACATAATAATTGCATATTTGTCTATTTAAAGTAATCCGCAAATTTTAAGTAATTTAATTGAGAAAGGTGAAATGGTCTGGATTACCTCTTAATGAAACAATTCGACATATTGTTATTTGACTGGTTTTTATATAAAATTTCATAAGTTATAGTTTAAGACATATTGAAAGCGCTTGACCGAAAATGGCGATTGACCGTAAAAAAACAAAAAGATTTCTAAAATTTTTTTCCATCGCAGTAGCTATAATACTGTCAATAATTGTGGTAATGGGCCTGGTTTTGGTCATCTATTATACAAGTACCCTGCCCACCCTTGAAGAACTTACTCCATCGCAGATTGCCGAGACTTCCGAGGTCTATGCTCTGGATGGTAGTTTGATCACCGAATTTCATGCCGAGGAAAATAGAGAGATCATTTCATTTAAAGAAATGTCCGATTATATAAAAGACGCTATAGTTGCCATTGAAGACAAGAGGTTTTTTGAACACCAGGGAGTGGATTATAGAAGGATCATCGGTGCATTTATTGCCGATATAAGATCCGGCGAATGGGAACAGGGTGCCAGTACGATAACACAGCAGTATGTAAAAAATATATACTTTACCCCGGAAAAGACTTTTAGAAGGAAGATAAACGAAGCTTTGATTGCCATTCAGATTGAAAGAAATTATACAAAAAACAAAATTCTTGAAATGTATCTTAACACAATAAATTTCGGATCAGGCGCATATGGAATCGAGAAAGCCTCAGAAACATATTTCGGTAAGAATACCAGTGAACTTAACCTGCCCGAAGCAGCCTTGCTTGCCGGTCTCGTAAGAGCACCCGAGATATATTCGCCATTCAATGATATAGAAAAAGCAAAAATAAGAAGGGATCTTGTTCTGCAGCTCATGTATGAACAGGAAATGATAGATACATCCGAATATCTTGATGCTCTGGCTGAACCGGTGATATTAAGCGAAAGCTCGAATACCGGCATGGATCAAAATAATGGCGGAAGGATCGCTCCCTACTTTATAGATTATATAAAGCGGAATCTATACGATCAGAAATTTACTGATTATGATGTGTTTAAAGGAGGACTCCGTATTTACACAACTCTCGATATCGAACTGCAGGAAAAAGCTGAGAATGCATTTAAAAAAGTCTTTCCCGAAGAAATAGAACCTTCTTATTCCCTTGTCAGTACCAATCCTAAAAATGGATATATCTATGCCCTTATTGGCGGAAAAGATTATGATACCAGTAAATTCAACATTGCAATACAGGGTAAAAGACAACCAGGTTCCGTGTTCAAGGTACCTGTCCTGATGGAATCCATAAGGCAGAATATTTCTCCGAATAATACATTTAATCCCAATGGCCCAATCATAATAGATATGGCTGAAGGACCGGACTGGCAGGTAGACAATTACGGAAGTCAGAAGTTCGATGTCGACAAGATGTCGATTGTGGATGGTACGATAAATTCCGTAAATGTGGTTTATGCACAATTGATGATGGAAGTCGGAGCAGAAAACGTCGAAAATCTATGCAGTGAAATAGAAATTTATGATATCGGAAACAATCCGGCAATTGCCCTGGGAGGATTGGAAACAGGTATAACACCTCTTGATGTAAGCAAGATCTTTTCTACCCTTGCCTCGGGTGGATATTATCGCCAGCCTGTAAGTATACTAAAAATAACTGATTCCGAAGGAAATATATTATACGAGTATGATCCTGAAGAAAACAAGTCGAACCACAGGGTTCTGGAAGAACCTATCGCATATCATATTACCCAGATATTAAAAAAAGTAATAGAAAGCGGTACGGGCAGGGGCGCAAATATAGGGAGACCGGCTGCCGGTAAAACAGGTACCACAAGCGATTTAAGAGATGCCTGGTTTGCAGGATATACTCCGGAACTGGTCACAGTTGTCTGGATGGGTAATCCTGATAATAAGCCCATAGAATCTATTAATGAAAGAACAGTCGTCGGAGGGTCTTATCCGGCTGATGTCTGGAGAGAATTTATGATGGCGGCACTGGAGGATACACCTATGTCTGATTTTGACAAACCGGATAAAGAACTTATAGATATTGAAATCTGTACCGAGTCAAACCTGCTTGCCACTTTCTGGTGCCCCGAGGAATCTATCCGGTGGAACATATATATAAAAGGAGAAGAACCTGAAGATATCTGTAATATACATAATAAAATCGAAGTTCCCAATGTCATTGGTTCAAGCATAGAAGAAGCAAGAGCATTGCTGGAAAGTTTAAATTTCATAGTAGAAGAAATTCATGATTTTAATGAAATTTTTGACCAGAATTCTGTTTTTAATCAGAGTCCGGAAGCAGGTACTATACTTGAATCACTGGAAGGGGAACAATTAAGCATCACTCTTTATGTAAGTAAAGGAAAAGTAACTATCGCTATGCCCGGACTTATAGGGATGGACCTGAAAGGCGCCGAACAGGTTATAGAAAGTTTCGGGCTTGTCATAGACAGCATAATATATGAGTTCAGTAATACTGTGCCGCCGGGTTATATCACAAATCAGACTCCTGCTCAGGACTCTATAGTTACAAAATCTGCAGTGGTCGTTTTATACATAAGCAAGGGTGAGGACCCTCAAGCCG
>CAZYQD010000008.1:21567-23622 GCA_964649405.1 uncultured Actinomycetota bacterium | reverse complement strand
AAGTGTTATATAAATCAATTTCCTCTTAATATTTTAAACCTATCTGCTATAATATTATGAATTTTGCTTATAACTGTAAATATCAGCAAAACATTAAAATATTACAATATGAAAAAAGGTACATTTAAATTGCTTGATCATAAAATATTATATAATTCGGAATCTATTTTCGGTGAATATGCTAAAAGAGATTATCTTGAGGGCGCCGAGTCTGCAATAATCGAAAAATTTAGAAGCATGTTCAAAGAAATGGATATGCTCGATATGGGAGTAGGAGGAGGACGCACCACTAAATATTTCGCTCCTCTGGTAAGAAGTTATATCGGGGCCGACTATGCGCCCAATATGATCGCCAAATGCAAGATCAGATATAAAGATAAGTATTATTTTGTGAAAAGTGACGTAAGATCGATGAACATGTTTGGAAACAGTATGTTTGATTTTGTGCTGTTTAGCTATAATGGAATAGACAGCTTCAGCCATGAAGATAGACTTACAGCCCTTAAAGAAATAAGAAGGGTACTTAGAAGTAACGGATATTTCTATTTTTCTTCACATAATTTGAACTGGGAAAATCTTTCAGATCTCTTTAGCTTTAAATCGGACAAAACAGGAACAGATATAAATAATAGTTCCGGTGATTCTATAAGGTTTTTTGGTCACAATATTAAATCAGGTTTTAAAAAAGTTCGCTTGAATATTTTAAATAGGAGTCTTCACAGAAAAGATTTTGTTCAAAGATTAAGGGAGAATCAGAAAGGCTTACTTTTCGATAGTTCGCTTAATGGAAAAGCAAGTATCTATTATATAACCAGAGCGGAACAGATCAGGCAATTGGAAGATGCAGGTTTTAAAAACATAACTACTTACTCCAGGAACGGTACGAATACTGAAAATGAAGCTATATTGAATAGAGACGGATGGATATATTATCTTTGCGAGGTAGATAAATAGAACCTTTTAACGACCAGAGGTTAAATAGACACACCAAAATCAGGTTGTTTTTTATTTTTATTTTAAAATTATATAATTAGTTGATTAGAAGCCTGGAAGACCACTTAAAATATTTGTTTTAAGATTTCCACAGTTTTAGAAAATATAAATAAAAATTTTTAAAAAGGGTAAAGTTGGACAATAGAGCAATAGGAATTTTTGATTCAGGTGTAGGGGGTCTAACCGTTTTATGGGAAATCATGAAAGTTATTCCCGATGAAAGTACCATATATTTCGGGGACACAAAAAGATTTCCCTACGGACCCAGGGATTTGGATGAGGTCAAGAAATTAGTCTTTAAAATAACAGGGTTCCTTTACGATAAAGATGTAAAACTTATTGTGATTGCCTGCAATACTTCCACAGCTGCTGCCCTTGATGATTTAAAGCGGCAGTTTGATATACCGATTATAGGGGTCATAGAACCAGGAGCAAGGACCGCTGTTTACAATACCAGAAGTAAGAGGGTTGGTGTGATTGCAACCGAGGGTACCGTCAAAAGCAATGCATATCCTAATGAAATCAAAAGAATAGATCCGGATATAAAGACATTTTCCGTGCCGGCTCCTTTACTCGTGGATCTTATAGAGAAAGGTATTCTTGAGGGAAGGAATCTTGATAAGGTTATCAAAGGTTATCTAAAACCGTTATTTGATGCCGGTATCGATGTATTGATACTGGGCTGTACCCATTTTCCATTGATAGAAAAGCAGATCCTGACCTGCAGCGGTAATGGGATAAAGGTAATAAGTTCAGCAGTGGAAACTGCAAAAGATATCAAGAAAATCTTTGATGAAAGAGGATTATACGCAAACAAGGCAAAAAAGCCCGAAAGAATTTTTTACGAAACGGGAATAAAGAGTAAATTTTTTGAAGTCGGGAAGATGTTCCTGGGTGAAAAGATAAAGGAAGTCATAAAAGTAAAATTAGATATCTAAAATTATAAAATGTCTTAAAAAAATTTCATTAAAGAGAAAGGTTTCTTGTAATGATTAAAAGGATAGATGGCAGAAAAAAAGACGAAATAAGAAAAATAAAAATAACAAGGAATTATATATCCCA
>CAZYQD010000008.1:0-21467 GCA_964649405.1 uncultured Actinomycetota bacterium | reverse complement strand
GCCAGGAAGATAATCGGAGAAATGCCAATAGAAAACTTTTTGGCTGCAATTAGTGTGGGCATAGTTGATGGAGAAATACTTGTGGATCTCTGCTTTGAAGAGGATTCGAAGGCTCAGGTAGATATGAATGTGGTAATGAATTCAAAAAGTGAACTTATAGAAGTGCAGTCTACTGCAGAAATTACTCCTTTCAGCAGGGAAAATTTTGATAAAATGATGGAGAAAGCAACTGCCGGTATCAAGGAAATCATAGAAACTCAAAAAAATATATTGAGTCAGGATATATAGTTTTTTTATTATCTATTCACACAGGTGTTTAATCTTTGCAGATAGTCATTGCTTCAAAAAATACAGGAAAGATCCTGGAGATAAAATCATTCTTTAGCAGTTTGCAGAAAGTGAAGTGGCTCACTTTCAAAGATTTTAACAGCTTTCCTGATATAAAGGAGAAAGAAGAGAGTTTTGCAGAGAATGCCAGGTTAAAGGCCTTCAGTATTTCTCTTTATACAAATAAAACCACTCTTGGCGATGACTCTGGGCTGGAAGTGGACTTTTTGGGGGGCAAGCCGGGAGTAAAGTCATCAAGATATGCCGGGGTAGACGCCACCGATAAGGAGAACAGAGATAAGCTTCTTGGGGAAATGAAAAATGCCAGGGATCTTTCAGAGAGAACGGCCCGGTTTATCTGCAGTATGGTTCTCTGGGACCCGGTAAAAGGTTCTATCTTCGAAGAAAAGGGTATCTGTGAAGGCTCTATAGGTTTTGAAGAAAAAGGTACCGGCGGTTTTGGTTACGATTGTATCTTCATTCCGTCCGGCTATGATAAGACAATGGCCCAGTTGACACAGGATGAAAAAAATAAGATCAGTCACAGGGGTAAGGCTCTCAAGGCTGTATATGGATTTATTGTAAATTTATAAAATTATGTTATTATTTTTCTGCTAAAGTATCGGTTTAAATCGGGGTGTAGCGCAGTTTGGTTTAGCGCACCTGCTTTGGGAGCAGGGGGTCGGAGGTTCAAATCCTCTCACCCCGACCATTTCGGGCGGGAATAGCTCAGTTGGCTAGAGCGTCAGCCTTCCAAGCTGAAGGTCGCGGGTTCGAGGCCCGTTTCCCGCTCCATTTTTTAGTAATGGATTTTGATTTGTTATAATAATTACGTGCGCCAGTAGCTCAGCTGGATAGAGCAACGGATTTCTAATCCGTGGGTCGGGGGTTCAAATCCCTCCTGGCGTACCATAAATTTGGGTACATCCATAAATTTGAGTGGCGTACCATAAAGTCGGTATTGGCTGTATAATTTTAAATGAATATCTATGGTGAGAATAGCTCAGCTGGGAGAGCACAGGATTGTGGATCCTGGGGTCGCGGGTTCGATCCCCGTTTCTCACCCCATTTTTAAACCTTGCGCCTGTAGCTCAGTGGATAGAGCGTCGGACTTCGAATCCGTGCGTCGGGGGTTCGAATCCCTCCAGGCGTACCATATTTAAGTGGGCCGTTAGCTCAGCTGGTAGAGCACCTGACTCTTAATCAGGGTGTCACAGGTTCGATTCCTGTACGGCTCACCATTTCTGCGAGAGTGGCGGAACTGGCAGACGCGCTAGACTTAGGATCTAGTGGGGTAACACCTCTAGGGGTTCGAGTCCCCTCTCTCGCACCAGAAAAGATACAAATTTCGGAGTACAATTTAGAATTAACAGTAGAAAACATGCCATAAGTGCATGTTTTCGGGACTTGAAAAGACGGACTGAGTCGAAGACGAGGGAGTCTGTGTTTCTACAGCGGGGCCTGCTTTGTATTTTAATAATTTTCTATTATAATATGAGTCTTAATGTGAAACTGGATTACTTTATTTGCAGTATTTGAGGAGGAGTTTTATTGAGTTACAAGATAAAAAGTCAGAAGAAAATCGACTTAAACAAGGTTAAATTAGAAATAGAGATTTCAAATAACTATTTAAAGAAAAATATTGGTAAAGCATATAAGAATATATCAGGTAAAGCAAATATTCCCGGTTTCAGAAAAGGTAAGGTTCCATACCAGGTAATAGATCTGAATTTTGGTAAACAATATGTATTAAATGAAGCGGCCAGTCTTTCGATTTCGGAATTATATCCGGATATAATAACGCAGTCCAAACTGATGCCAATAGACTACCCTAAAATAAGGATCAACGAATTATCTGAAGATTCACCTCTGGGATTCGAGATGGAAGTGGAACTGGAACCTGGAATAGAATTACCGGCATACAAGGGAGTAAAAGTCACGGGTATCCCGACTGATGTGTCCGATGAAGAATTGGAACGGCAGATTAATAATATAAGAAATAACTTTGCATCACTCGAACCGGTAGAAGACAGCAGGCCAGTCTCAAAAGGGGATTATGTCACTCTGGATTTCAGCGGTGAAATGGAAGGAAAAGCATTTGAGGGCGGCAATGCCGAAGATTATCTTCTGGAAGTCGGTTCGAACACATTGTTTACTACATTTGAGGATTCTCTTATCGGAATGAAAAAAGGTGAAAAGAAAAATGCAATCCTTACACTGCCGAATAATATCAAAAATACCGATCTTGCGGGTAAAGAGGCAAACTTCAGTATTTTTATAAAGGAGATAAAGAGGAAGGTACTGCCTGAAATAAATGAGGAATTTTTAAAAAACCTGGGGGATTTCAAAGATGCTGATGATTTTAAAGATAATATCAAAAAGAGATTGGCCGAGCAGAAAGAAAGTTTTAGAAGAGCAAGGATAATAGAAGAAATCTTCAATCATATCGTAGATAATATGAAGACTAAAGTTCCCGATGTTATGGTAACCAACAGGACAAAGCAGATAAACGAGGAGATCGACGAGGATTTAAAAAGACAGAAAATAAGCAGGGGTAATTACCTTAGAGCGGTAAATATCACGGAGGACAAACTCAATGAAGAAATCAGGGAGAAAGCGGCCAGAGAAATAAAAGAATATCTGATATTCAAGGCATTGGAAAAAGCAGAAAAGAAGAATATAGAACCTTCCGAAGAAGAGATTAGGAAAGAAAAAGATAATATTATCGGCAGATGCAAAAAAGAAGAAGATATTAAAAAAATAAAGGAATTTTTTGAAAATCCTGAAGGCCAGAGGACTATTGTCGAGACTATAAAAAGAAGAAAAATATTAGATTTATTGATAGCAAGTGCCAGGATTATAGAAGAAGCACCTACAGGTGGCAAAGATACAGAGGAAATATGGACACCTGATAAAGATAAGGCAGGAGATGAAGAAAGAGCAAAGAAGCTCTGGACTCCTGGTTCAAAATAATTAGAAAGAGAGATGAATGAAATGTTTAATGATTATTTAATTCCAATGGTGATCGAACAGACCAGTAGAGGGGAACGCTCTTTCGATATTTACTCACGCTTACTTAAGGAAAGAATAATTTTCCTGGGAGTGTCAATAGATGATAATGTCGCAAATCTGGTCATGGCACAGATGCTGCATCTGGAAGCCGAGGACCCGGAAAAAGATATTCAGCTGTATATAAACAGCCCGGGTGGGATTATTACATCCGCTCTTGCGGTTTATGATACCATGCAGTTCATAAAATCACCAGTATCAACGATATGCATAGGCCAGGCTGCAAGCGCAGCTGCGGTCCTGCTTCTGGCAGGAGCAAAAGGTAAAAGATTTTCACTGCCTAACTCGAGAGTCATGCTTCACCAGCCATCCGGAGGTGTTTCCGGAACCACAATCGATGTGGAAATCCATGCAAAAGAAATGGTAAGGATCCGTTCTCTATTGAATGAAATAATTGCAAAACATACCGGCCAGGAAGTAAAAAAGATAGAGAAGGACACCGAAAGAGACTTTATATTGAATGCAGAAGATGCCAAAAAATATGGCATAGTGGACGAAGTCATATATAAAAAATAATATCGCTAAGGAGTGTATAAACTTGTCAACAAATGACGAAAAAAAAAGTGATTTTTTAAAATGTTCTTTTTGCGGTAAATCCCAGAATCAGGTAAAAAAATTGATTGCAGGTCCAGGGGTTTATGTTTGCAATGAATGTGTGGATCTGTGTAATGAGATCATAGATGAAGAATTAAAAGAACAAAGGGAAGTCGACTTCAAGGATCTTCCCAAACCCAAAGAAATATATTCGATATTGAACGAATATGTAATAGGTCAGGAAAGGGCAAAAAAGGTCCTTTCTGTAGCAGTATATAATCATTATAAAAGAGTAAAATACGAAGGTAGTCTGAATGAAGATGATGTAGAGATCCAGAAAAGCAATATTTTGCTAATTGGCCCGACCGGTTGCGGCAAGACCCTTCTTGCCCAGACCCTTGCGAGGATATTAAATGTCCCATTTTGTATCGCAGATGCGACCGCACTTACCGAAGCTGGTTATGTCGGAGAAGATGTGGAAAACATATTGCTTAGATTGATACAGGCTGCAGATTTTGATATAAAAAGAGCTGAAACCGGCATAATCTATCTGGATGAAATTGATAAAATCAGCCGTAAATCCGAAAATCCTTCTATCACGAGAGATGTATCCGGAGAAGGAGTGCAGCAGGCGCTTCTTAAGATTTTAGAGGGAACCGAAGCCAATGTTCCTCCTCAGGGAGGAAGAAAACATCCTCATCAAGATTTTATACAGATAAATACAAATAATATTCTTTTTATCTGCGGGGGTTCATTTAGTGGATTGGAAAAAATAATAGAAAAAAGGATCAATGAAAGCAGCGTAGGATTTATTTCAAGAAAAACTCCTGCCAGGATTGAAAAGATAGATAAGCTCCTTCCCCTGACGATGCCGGAGGATCTATTGAAATACGGTCTTATACCGGAACTGATCGGGAGGCTGCCTGTTGTAAGTGCACTCTCTAATCTTACCGAGACCGATCTCATTAAAATCCTGGTCGAACCTAAAAATTCTCTGGTAAGGCAATACGTAAAGATGTTCAAGATGGATAAGGTAGATCTGGAGTTTACAAAAGATGCCTTAAGAGAGATTTCAAGACACGCCTTGAAAAGAGGAACCGGAGCAAGGGGACTGAGGGCAATTATGGAAGAAATAATGCTTAACATAATGTTCGAGATACCCCAGCGCGATGATATAAGAAAATGTATTATAACCAGAGAGGTTGTAGAGAATAAAACCGAACCCGAGATTATCGGTAGATCAAACAATAAAGTTTTTTTGAAAGATGAGGAAAAATCAGCCTAAAATGTTCGATGAGATCAAGGATAAATTCAATCCTTCGGCATTTGAACAGAAAATCTACCGTTATTGGTTAAAAAATAAATATTTTTCTGCAAAAATCGATAAATCAAAAGTCCCATTCAGTATGGTAATGCCCCCTCCTAATGTGACCGGTTACCTTCATGTCGGTCATGCTTTGAATAATACTCTGCAGGATGTGATCATAAGATACAAGAGGATGAAAGGATTCAATACTACCTGGATACCCGGGACGGATCATGCAGGTATAGCCACCCAAAATGTCGTAGAAAGAGCTCTGGAAGAGAGAAATACAAATAGATTTCAACTTGGAAGAGAAAAGTTCGTGGAAGAAGTATGGCGCTGGAAAGAAAAGTACGGTAACCGTATCATAGACCAATTGAAATCACTGGGCTGTTCATGTGACTGGGACAGGGAAAGGTTTACTTTCGACAAAGAGTACAGTAAGGCAGTAATAAGAGAGTTCGTCATCCTTTACAAAAAAGGTCTGATTTACAGGGGGAATTACATGGTCAACTGGTGTCCCAGGTGCGGGACCGCGATCTCGGACATCGAAGTTGAACATGTCGTAAAAAAAGGTAATTTGTGGGATATAAAGTATCCCTTGATCGATCCTGAAACCGGCAAACCCGGTGACAGAGAATACATAGTTGTTTCGACTACAAGGCCCGAAACAATGCTCGGCGATACGGCAGTTGCCGTAAACCCGGGTGACCGGAGATATAAGAAATATAAGGGAAGAATCGTATATCTTCCATTGATGGGTAGATATATTCCTCTTATAGAAGACGATTTTGTAGATATGGAATTCGGAACCGGTGCTGTCAAGGTCACTCCGGCACACGATCCCAATGATTTTGAAATAGGAAAAAGACATAAACTTGAAGAGATCAATATCTTTAACGAAGATGCTACTTTGAATTCAAATGCAGGAAAATACGAAGGTCTGGACCGTAATGCCGCAAGACAAAAAGTCCTGAAGGATCTGGAAAAGCAGGGTTACCTGCTGGGTAAAAAAGTTCACGATTCATCGGTTGGAATTTGTTCAAGGTGCAGCACTATAGTGGAACCAAGGATCTCGATGCAGTGGTTCATGTCCATGAAAGAACTGGCCGGTCCTGCCATCAGTGCAGTAAAAGAGGGAAAGGTAAAAATATTCCCAAAAAAATGGGAGAAATTGTATTTTAACTGGATGGAAAATATCAGGGACTGGTGCATATCGCGCCAATTGTGGTGGGGGCATCAGATTCCGGTATGGTATTGCAAGGATTGTAATGAAATGATAGTAAGCGAGGAAAAACCTGCGGGTTGTTCCAAATGCAGCGGCAGCATTATGGAAAGGGATCAGGATGTTCTTGATACATGGTTCAGTTCCTGTCTGTGGCCGTTTGCGGTTTTTGGCTGGCCCAAAGAAACAGAGGATCTTAAATATTTTTTCCCGACCGATACTCTGATAACTGCACACGATATTATCTTTTTCTGGGTTGCCAGGATGATTATGATGAGTCTTTATTTTAGAAAAGATATACCTTTTAGTGAAGTTTTTATAAATCCTCTGGTAAATGACGTGTTTGGTCAGAAAATGAGTAAATCGAAAGGCAATGCTGTGGATCCCGTGGATATAATCAATCAAAAAGGAGCCGATGTTCTGAGGTTTACTCTGACTTCTTTGACCACTCCCGGAAGAAACCTGAATCTGGGAGATGAGAAGATCGAAGGAGTAAGAAATTTTGCAAATAAACTATGGAACGCATCCAAATTCGTCACGGCAAATTTAAAAGATGAAGATATGGCCGGTATCGACATCGGCCGGTTGGAACTGGATATTTGGGATAAGTGGATACTGTCCAGATTGAACAGGACTATAAGAGGGGTTGAAAAATATCTGGGAAAATATAATTTTTCTTTTGCTTCAAGGATGCTTATCAACTTTCTCTGGAATGATTATTGTGATTGGTATATAGAGTCTGCCAAGGTTAAGATATATTCTCAAAAAAACAGTGGTGATAAAAAAACTGCATTATTCATTTTGTGGTATGTCCTGGAAAAATACCTGAAACTTCTCCATCCGTTTATGCCTTTTGCGACCGAGCGGATCTGGCAGAGTATTCCGCACAGTGGTGAAAGTATAATGACAGAGAGTTTTCCGGAATCCGATTCTGCCAGAATCGATCCACATATCGAAGGCGAAATAAAAATACTATTCAATGTTATAAGCGAAATAAGAAAGATAAGGTCAGAGCTTAAAATAAATCCTGCCAGCAGGGTCAAGATAAGCTTGCTGGCGAGTGAAGATAAAAGCAAGGCCATACTGGAAAAAAACAATGAATATATATGCAGCCTGGCGAAAGCCGGGGAACTTGAGTTTAAAGACTTCACCGGTAAAAAAGGATATATAAAAGCTGCCGCGGCAGATATAGATATATTTATAAATATTGCCGATGCGGTAGATGTGGAATCAGAAAAGAAAAGAATTGGGGACCAGATCAAAAAAGTGAACCTGGATATTGAAAAAAGCAAAAAAAAGTTATCAAATACCGATTTCCTGAATCAGGCGCCAAAGGAAATAATCCAAAAAGAAAAAAATAATCTGGACCAGGCAGAAAAGACATTGGCGGTACTGGAAGATCAATTGGATAGAATAAAGGCCATCAACAAATAACATAACGTTAACCAGGTGAGAAATCGTGAACTACAGGCAAGTAAGCAAATATCTTGATGACTGCCTTATTTTCGGAATAAAACCAAATCTTGTAAGAATAAAAAAAATTCTCGAGCTTCTTCGCAACCCTCAAACAAAGGTCGACTTTATTCATATTGTGGGAACAAATGGTAAAACTTCAACTACTAAAATGGTTTCTTCGATATTAAGAAGCCAGGGCATTCGTACCGGTTATCATATTTCACCTCACATCGACAGTTATACGGAAAGAATGTGGATTGATGGTAAAGACCTTTCGGAAAAAAAATTTACGGAAACCTTTAACGAGATTTATCCTGTAATCCTGGAAGTGAATAAAATGGATCTGGGCGGTCCGGTTACCCAGTTTGAGATAATATCTGCCATGGCATTCAAGTTGGCTGAAAATGAAAATATTGAAGTTATGGCACTTGAAGTAGGAATGGGAGGAAGATGGGACGCCACAAATATTGCCGATTCAAAAGTAGTGGGACTTACAGGTGTAAGTCTGGAACATACTGAAATACTCGGTAAGACGATAAGAGACATAGCTCTGGAGAAAGTAGAAGTAATAAAAGAAAATGCACTGGTTGCAACTACAAGCAGCAATAAAGAAGTTCTAAAGATTTTAAGGGATAAAGCAGAAAAAACCGGTTCCGGGCTTTTTTTATACGGAAAAGACTTTTATATACAGAAGAAAAAAAACATGGGACTGAATGGATGGTCCCTTGATATTAAAGGAATAAATGATACTTATAAAAATCTCACATTACCTCTTCTGGGACAATATCAGCCTTTAAACCTTTCGCTGGCAATAACTCTTGCGGAGCTTTATCTGGGAACAAGAGAAAAGAAAATAGATGAAGAAAAATTAAGAAGGGATATATCCGGTATCCGTGTAAAAGGAAGACTGGAGATCATAAGAAAGAACCCGATGGTAATCCTTGATGCGGGTCATAACCCTGAAGGAACAGAGAATTTTGTTAAGAATATCTCCTACTACTTTGGTAAAAAGAAGAAAATAATAATTTTTGCTGTCCTTAAAGATAAAGATTACGAAAGTATGGTCGGGCGAATAATAGGTATAAGTGATGTCTTGATTTTGACTTCAAGTCTGAGCGCAAGAAGCCTGAGCGTAGATCGGCTTGAAAAAGTAGTAAAAGAGAAAATAAAATTGTTAAAAAATAAAGCTTGCCGGCCTGCCAGGCTATATAAGGTAGATACTATAGAAAATTCCATAAAATTTGCTTTAAAAATTTCTACCATAAATGATATTATATGCATTACCGGTTCTATAACTAATTTAGAGAATATTGTGTGCAAATATAAAATTAAACCTGGAGGATAGATGGATTTATTTAAATATTTCAATGATATTTTAGCTTTTTTCCAAAACCCGATATGGAAATATCTGCTTTACGGATTAATTTTCGTTTTGATTATCGTTTGGCTGGCCTTTGTATATTGGACATATAGAGATGCCAGACTCCGGGTCGAATCTCTGGCTTCAGCTATTTTCTGGGCAGTGATTGTACTCATACTGAATTTTTTGGGATTGATACTATATTTGATATTAAGACCCCCGGAATATTTAGATGATGTAGCAGAAAGGGACCTTGAAATAGAAAGAATGGAGACACTGCTTAATAATAAAGAGTCCAGCTGTCCCGCATGTGGGAATCCCGTAAAGGATGATTTCTTAATTTGCCCCTACTGCAGAAAGAAACTAAAAAGTTCCTGTATCAATTGCGGCAAACCTTTGAGTTTAAACTGGAAAGTTTGTCCCTATTGTAGAAATGCTCAATAACGAAAGAGAGATTTTGTAATGATCGGAGGCAGGAATTCAAAAAAAGGTGATATCCTGGATGAAATCGATGATAACATAGAAAGAAGCCTGATTATAGTCAAACCGGATGGGGTGAAAAAAAAAGTAATCGGGGAGATCATATCCCGTTTTGAAAAAGAGGATCTGAACATTGAAAAGTTAAAAATGTTGAGAATAGACAGGGAACTTGCACTCAAGCATTATCAGGATCATAAAGATAAAAGTTTTTTTGATATATTGATCGAGTACATAACATCTGGTCCGGTGGTAGCAATGGTAATAAGCGGTAAAAACGCAATAACCAGAGTGAGGGAACTTATGGGACCGACCGATCCAAGAAAGGCGAAAAGAGGGACCATCAGGGGTGATTTTGGTGATGATATTACCATAAATGTGATCCATGGTTCTGATTCCAGGGAAAACGCCAGGAGAGAAATAGAATTATTTTTTAGTTAGAGTGAATGGTAAAAAATCTTAAAGGTGGCTAATGGGTAAAAGAAGAGGAAAAATAGTTTTTTTAATAGTATTGCTTGGAGGCATAATAGGAGCTATTTTGGGCCATGTCCTTAAAGATATTGTTCCGATTTTAGATAAAGGATTAAAAGTGGGCACGGACTCTCTCAGCTTTAACTTATATCTGATCGATATGAGTTTTGGCATTCATGTAAATATTACACTCGGTGCCATAATAGGGTTACTTATAGCTTTTTTATTAGCTGATGTTGGAAGAAGAAGATCGTAAAAAAAAAATTATTTTAGCTTCTGCTTCTCCAAGAAGAAAAGAAATACTGAAGCTTTTAAAGCTGGATTTTGAAGTGATAGAGCCAAAAAATTGTGAAGAGAAGCGGTATAAAAATCCTTACCATACTGTAATCGACAATAGTATCATTAAAGCTAAAAATGTTTATAATTATATAAAGGAACAGGGCCTAATAGAACAGAGCCCTTATTACAGGAAAGAATTTCTGATTGCTGGTTTCGATACCATCACATATATGAATAACAGATATATGGGCAAACCGGCAAGCATTGAACAGGCAATTGAATTTTTAAAGATTTTTTCTGGCAGGGTTCATAAAGTAATAAGCGGGGTTTGTATTTTGGATAGTTTATCCGGTAAGTATTATTTTGACACTGAAACAACTAAGGTCAGGTTCAGAAATCTTACCGAAAATGAGATCAAAGCATATATAGATAAGGAAGGTGTACTTGATAAAGCCGGAGCTTATAATATATTTGGATTTGGAAGTTTGCTGGTAGATAAAATAAACGGTTGTTTTTATAATATAGCAGGATTCCCGGTTAAAAAATTTGCGGATCTGGTTGGGAAATTTAAATTTAATATTTTAGGCTAAGCTAAGGAGTTGGTAGATGCAGATGTTTGATTTTCTCTTGAATGTAGTCGGCAGGGACATGGGTATTGACCTGGGAACTGCTTTTACTCTGGTGTATGTAAAAGGTAAAGGAATAGTGCTTAATGAACCATCTATTGTGGCAATCGACAAAGAAAGAAAAAAAATACTGGCGGTCGGCAAAGAAGCTAAAAGAATGCTGGGAAGGACTCCCGATAATATAATTGCAATCAGACCCTTAAAAGACGGGGTGATTGCGGATTTTGAAACAACGGAAAAAATGCTCCGGTTTTTTATTCAAAAGGTTCATAAAAATATAGCTTTTGCGCGACCCAGAATTGTTATTTGTGTCCCTTCGGGAATTACTCCAGTGGAAAAGAAAGCAGTCATTGAGACTACCGAACAGGCCGGAGCGAGGGCGGCTTATATAATCGAAGAACCTCTGGCTGCAGCCATAGGTTCGGGCCTGCCTATCGATGAACCAAAGGGCAGTATGATCATAGATATAGGAGGAGGAACTTCCGAAGTAGCAGTAATATCTCTGGGAGGAATAGTCGTCAGTCAGTCACTGCGTATTGGCGGAGATGAGATGGATGAAGCTATAATCTACTATCTTAAAAAAGAGCATAATCTGTTTATAGGTGAAAGTACGGCCGAAAAAGTGAAGATAGAGATAGGATCTGCGTTCCCTCTTGAGAATGAAGAAAAAATGGAAATAAACGGAAGAGATCTGGTGACCGGCCTTCCTAAGACAATAATTATCACCAGCCAGCAGATAAGAAAAGCACTGGAAAAAGTACTGGGTGATATCGTAAATTCAATTGTCGAGGTACTGGATGTCACACCCCCTGAACTTTCTTCAGATATAATGAAGAGGGGTATTTTCATGGCGGGAGGCGGATCGCTGCTTAAAGGGTTGACTGAAAGAATCAGCAGGGAGACACATTGTCCCGTTTATATGGCCGAAGATCCTATGGCAGCAGTAGCTATCGGGGCAGGAAAGTGTGTTGAAGATTTTAATACTCTAAAAAAATACCTCAAATATTCGAAATAACTGTTTTAAATTCAATCTATAATATTCGCCGATGGTTACATTAAATAGAAGATTCAGAAACTATATCGTTCTTGCCATAATAATTGTTTTATGTTTGATAATTATTACAGTAAGTTTCAGAGAATCCGATTTTATCAATAATATTAAGGTCAAGACTATTGATTTCTTCAAGCCCATTCAGGAAAAGTTTTATTCTTTCATCAGTCCTTTCATCCGTTTTATAAATTCAATAAGGGATTATATTAACCTCAGGCAAAAATATCTGGATTTGCAGGAGGAAAATGCTCTCTTAAGACAAAAATACAGTGAAGATATAAACCTTAAAGTGGAAAACGATTCTCTGAGAAAGCTGCTGGGTGTAAAGCTAAGAGAAGACTATGAGACCGTTACTGCCAGGGTGATAGGATATTATGAAAGTAAATGGCAATCTGAAATCGTTTTAAATGTCGGTAAAGGTGATGGAGTGCTGGAAGGTATGGGAGTGATCAATCAAGATGGACTGATTGGGGTGGTAATACTTGCGGGTAATGATACCTGCAATGTGCGGGTAATAAACGATCCTCAAAGCAATATCGGAGTAAGAATATTGTCTTCAAGAAAACTCGGGATCATCCAGGGTACCCAGAATAGGACAATAAATTTAAATTATATTTCAAGCGAAGAATCCATATTTAAGGGAGATGTAATAATCACATCCGAATATGGTAATTTACCGGGTGAAATACTAATAGGACGGGTAAGCGAAGTCAGTGAAAATCCGGGTGATCCATATAAAACAATCGAGATCGAACCGTTCGTGGATTTTAAGAAAATAGAGTATGTTTTGATTATAAAGCAGTAGATATTAATATCATGAAGATTTTTTATAAATTTTTACATTTCTTTATACTTGTGATCTGCTTGCTGCTTCAAATAGTTTTTTTTGAATATCTTAAGTCTTTTTCGATAAACTTCGATTTAGTCATGGTAGTTATAATAGCAGTTGCTCTATTTGACGGTACCTTATGGGGGATTTTATTCGGATTTGCGGCAGGAATGGTGCTGGATCTTTTGATAGGAGATATTATAGGAATAAGTGCCCTTATTTACCCCATAAATGCCTTTATAGCATCGAAACTTATTACATCGGGTTTTAAATTCAAGTATTTGACTTATTCATTTATCATTTTTCTGGTCACTGAAATCAATATTATAATAGTCAGCCTGATCCGCTATTTGTTTAGTTTTAACAGCAACTGGATGCAAATGGGATTGGAAATTATAACAAAGCCGGTTTTAAATATTACTTTAATGTTTATTATTTTTCCTATCATAAGTATAAGTTCGGGAATGACGAGGGAGATCGAATTTGGGTTTAAATATAAAAATAAGATTTAAAATAATACTTTATTTGCTTGCAATAATTGCTCTGGTATTTATGCTGAGACTTTACTTTTTACAGGTAATGAGCGGGGAACTTTATGCTGAAATGGCATCGGAAAATATAAGCAGAGAAAAAACTGTATTGGCCCCCCGGGGAAATATATATGACCGTAATGGAAAACTGCTGGTTAAGAGCATTCCTGTCAAAGCCGTAGCAATAGAACCTCTTATCGTTGCAGAAAATGAAGACGTGATGAAGACTTTAAGCGAATGGTTGAATATGCCATACGAAGACATAAGGGAGAAAGTGGAGCAAAGCAATCTGTCCTATATAGACAGGTTGATTTTAAAAACGGATATAAATACTCCCACTATGATCTATCTCAAGGAAAATAGTAGTAAATTGCCTGGAGTGGAAGTAATTGACATATACCTGAGGGAATATAATTTTGGTTTTCTTGCATCGCACCTGCTGGGATATACCGGAGAAATCGATGAAGAAAGATTGAAGTCTGAAAGATATGCTATGGATTACGAGGGTGGAGATCAAATTGGGCTAACAGGGCTGGAAGATGCCTATGAGAATCTGCTTAAGGGTAAAAAGGGTAAAATAATATATGAAGTCGATCCTCTGGGGAGACCGGTAAGCATACTGGAGGAAACAGATCCTATTGGCGGAAGTGATCTGTATCTGACAATAGATATAGATTTACAGAGATTCGTAGAAGAAGCCCTTTATCAATCCATACTTGAGGTGAGACAGAAGAAAATACGTGGTACGGATGAGTATTATAAAGTACCCGGGGGAGCCGTTGTGGTACTCGATTCAAGAAATGGTCAGGTGCTGGCTATGGCAAGTTATCCCACCTATGATCCGGAAATGTTCGTGGGTGGAATATCAGTAGAGGATTATGCTGAACTAGAGGACCCGGAAAATAATTCCCCTCTTCTAAATAGAGCGGTTATGTCTTTTCCTCCGGGTTCGGCAATAAAAATAGTTCCGGCGTACGGTGGACTTGCCGAGGGAGTAATAAGTGAAAGAGGGCGTCTGTATTGTGCAGGGGCATGGACAGGACTGGGAGAAAATTTTATAAAATATTGCTGGCAGAGAGGGGGGCATGGCAGCCTTGATATCAGAGGAGCCATTAAGAATTCCTGTGATATTTTTTTCTATCAGGTAGGATACGGGCTTCTTTTAAAAAATGATAATATGGAAGAGCTTCTGCAAAAATATTTAAGGACCTTTGGATTTGGCTCGGCAACAGGGATAGATCTTCCGAATGAAGATGCCGGATTGGTTCCGGATAAAGAATGGAAAAAAGATTATTTTAAGGATCAACCGGGATATGATGTATGGTTTCCGGGAGACACGGTCAATATGGCAATAGGACAGGGAGATTTGCTTGTGACCCCACTTCAGCTGGCCCAGGCTTATTCGATTCTTGCAAACCGGGGACTGGAATATCAACCATATCTGGTCAAAGAAATAAAGGATTCCGAAGGGAATTTGTTTCTTGATAGTTCAGAAGGCAAATATCAGGATTTAAACCTGGATGAATATTTCATGGAGATCATAGAAGATGGTATGGTACAGGTGGTAAGCCCGGGTGGAACTGCGGCCGGTACTTTCTGGGACTTTCCATTGAATGAAATACCAATTGCAGGAAAAACGGGTACCGCGGAATTTTTTGGAAAACAGGATTATGCATGGTTTGCGAGTTACGCTCCGGTTGGCAATCCCCAGTATGTGGTCGCAGCAATGTTTGAAGAGGCAGGTTCCGGAGGAAGCAATGTGGCACCAATGATCGAGAAGATATACAGGTATTTATTTAATATTGAATGACATGATTATAAAAGCAGATGATAAAAAGAATAAAAAGTCTTAGAGATTTCGAAAGCCTTGAAAGAGAGAAGAGAAGGATCCGATTTGATTTTATATTATTTTTCCTGGTGCTTGCTATTTCTTCATGGGGAGTATTGATAATCTATAGTGCAACCAAAGAGACCCTGCCCGGAGGTGTCTCGGATCCCCAGTATTACCTGAAAAGACAGTTAATCTGGTTGGGAGTCGGGATTGTCATATTCATAGCTATTCAATTCATAAATTACAGGAAAATCCAGAGATACTGGTGGCTGGTTCTCGCTGCGGGTATCTTTTCGCTTATTGCCGTTCTTCTTTTTGGTTACGAGGTTCACGGATCGAAAGGCTGGATAGATTTAAAATTTACTACAATTCAACCATCGGAGTTTTCAAAGATTTTTATGGTAGTAGCCATAGCTGCTATCATGTCAAAATGGAGAAGTGAAAAAGTATCCGGCGTTACTTTTAGGAAAGTTGCCATTTCATCATTTGTGGCACTTACATTCGTGATGCTGGTTTTACTGGAACCGGATTATGGAACGGCAATTATATATTTCATAGTATATATTGGGTTATTATTTGTATCAGGGGCTAATTTTCTCTATCTACTCTCAATACTGGGACTGACAGCAGGAGGTTTTTTTCTTGCTCTGAATGCAGGTCTCATCAAGCAATATCAACTGGATAGGATTCTTATTTTTTTAAAACCGAACATTTCATCAATTGAGGGTGCCGGTTACAATTTATATCAGTCCAAACTTGCGATTGGTTCCGGCGGACTTTTAGGTAAAGGTCTTTTTCTGGGAACGCAGACCAATCTGAATTATGTTCCTGAACAACATACCGATTTTATTTTTTCCGTTATCGGGGAAGAAATGGGTTTTGTGGGAGCAGTTCTGGTAATATTGATACTTGGAGTGATAGTCTGGAGATGCTTCTATATAGCTTCGAATTCTTCCGATACCTTTGCCATGCTGCTTGCTTCCGGAGTAGGTTTTGTTATTTTATCTCAGGTGGTCATAAATATAGGCATGACCATAGGTCTTATGCCAATAATAGGAATTCCTTTGCCCTTCTTGAGTTCCGGTGGTTCCAGCCTCATAAGTATGTTTCTGGGTATTGCGCTTGTAGAAAATGTGTATATATGGAGAGAAGTAAGAAAAAGTCATGAGATTGCTTATCAGGAGTTTAAATAATCTCAGAGAAATCAAATATGGACAAAATAAAAAGGCTGGATTTTACTCTGCTTGGAAAACTCTTAAAGGATATTGAAAAACCAGGCAGATATATAAATAATGAAATAGGGACCAAAAGTAAAAGTCCGGGAACAGTAAAAAATTTTCACGACTTAATCCTCATGGCTCTTGTATTTCCTGACATTTATGAAGTCGGTATGTCCAATCTGGGCCTTCAGATCCTGTATGATATTATAAATAAACATGGATGTTTTTCTGCTGAAAGAGTTTTTTCTCCATGGATAGATTTTGAGGAAAAGCTAAGGGGGCAAAAGGTAAAAATCTTTTCGCTTGAGAACAGGATATTTCTGGACTCTTTTGATTTGATCGGTTTTACGGTCCAGCACGAATTTTTATATACAAATATATTGAATATTCTTGATATGGGCGGCATAAATATAAGGACCAGGGACAGGAGAAATAGATTTCCGCTTGTTTGTGCCGGAGGACCTGTGATTGTCAATCCCCAGCCGCTTTCAAGATTCATGGATTTTTTTGTTATCGGGGACGGAGAAGAAGTGGTCATATCTATTTTGCAAAGAGTAAAGAAATACAGGGATAACAAAAAAGAAAAGAAGTGGTTCTTGAAGGAAATCAGCAGGCTGGATGGGATATATATTCCTGAGTTCTATAAATTCTATTATTATCCTGATGGCCGTATCGAGAGAATAGAACCGGAAGAAAAGGTAAAAAAGGCACTAATAAAAGACCTGAATGAATTCGAAATAGTCCAGGATCCGATAATACCCAATATCAAAGCGGTACATGACAGATTTGCGGTAGAGATTATGAGAGGATGCAGCAGAGGCTGCAGATTCTGCCAGGCAGGTATTATCTACAGGCCGGTGCGAAAGAGAGAGGTCAGTTCACTGATCAGGCAAAGTATTGCGGGACTAAAAAAAACAGGTCATGACGAGATCTCATTTTTATCGTTGTCTTCTTCGGACTATAAGGATATCGGACTTTTGTTGGATAAAATCACAGGTCTTTCAAAGCCCGGAAGACTTTCTGTTTCGATGCCTTCTATGAGACTGGATAGTCTCAATTTAAAGTTATTTGAGCTTATTCAGAGTGGAAGAAAAACAGGACTTACTTTTGCTCCCGAAGCGGGCAGTCAGAGGATGAGAAATATAATCAATAAAAATATAGAAGAAAAAGAAATGCTTGATTGCATAAAAATGGCTTTCAGCAGCGGTTGGGAAAAAATCAAGCTTTATTTTATGATCGGATTACCCTATGAGGATGATAAAGATATCAATGAAATAACATTACTTGTAGAAAAGATAATATTGGCTGCCAAAGAAAGGCTTTCAGGGAGGAAACTTGCCAGGTTAAAAATCAACATCAGCATAAATGCATTTTGTCCCAAACCTTTTACGCCTTTCCAGTGGGCAGCCCATGACGATAAGGAAAATCTTGATAGAAAGTTTGATTTTATTTTGAAAAATGTACCCAAAAGGTATATAAACATAAATTGGACCGATTCCAGAAAAAGCAGAATAGAATGCGCGCTCGCCAGGGGTAATGACAGGGTAGGTGAAGTCGTAGAAAGCGCATGGAAAAATGGAGCCAGATTTGACAACTGGACGGATTTCTTCAAACTATCTGTCTGGGAGGAAGAATTCGAAAAAGCCGGCCTCGATATTGGTTTCTTTACCAGGAATTTTTCGGAAGATGAAGTATTGCCCTGGGATGTCATTGATATAGGAGTAAGTAAGGAATTTTTATTAAAAGAATATGACAGAGCAAAAGAATGTTTACGAGACCAGGATAAGATTTAAATTTTGTAAAAAAGATGAATTTAAATATTTATCCCACCTTGATATTTCAAGGATAATGATACGTGCCCTTAGAAGGGCGGAACTGGAAATCAAATATAGCCAGGGATATAATCCAAAACCAAAGATAGGTTTCAGTCCGCCTACTCCTTTAGGTGTGGAAAGCATGGCAGAATATGCCGATGTCCTGCTTGACGGTGATATCGATGCAATTGAATTAAAAAAGAACCTCAATCTTGAGTTGAAACCGCAAATGCTGATTTCAGAAACAAAAACGATTACGGAAAAAACCGAAAATCTTATGAATGCAACGGCTATAGTCCAATATGGCTTTGAACTTTATATGCACTCTTCAGGTAATAAAGACATGCTTAAAAGACTTTATGCGGGGTTAAAAGAAGATTTGATTACTAATTCTGATTTTTCTCGCTCTATATTTGATTTGAAAATAACCCCATTAAAGAGAACTTCAGATATTATCCTTCTAAAACTATTGGGATATGCTAAAATTTTCAAAGAAGAAAATAACGAGATTTTTAAATTTAATAGTTTTTACGAATTTTTCGAAAATTGGTTAAATCAGTATTGTTTGAATATTAAAGATGTAAAAAAAGAAGAGATATTTATTATGAGTGGAGGTGTACTTAAAACACCGATGGAGATAGTCTAAATTCTTAGAGCAAAGGAGATCTGAGATTAAATTGAATAAAGAAATGTTAGTAAGTTCGGATAAAAGCGAGACCCGGATTGCTATTTTGGAATCAAAAAAGGTAATCCAGCTTTTTTTTGATCGTAAGAGTAAAAAATCTCTTGTTGGAAATATATATATGGGCAGGGTCAAAAATATTCTTCCTGGACTGGATGCGGCTTTTGTGGATATAGGTGAGGATAAAAATGCTTTTCTGTATATAAATGAAGTCGGTCCGGATATAGAGGATGATAATGCCGAAGAGATACCGAAGAAAATACAATATGTTCTTAAACCGAATCAAATGGTATTGGTCCAGGTAACAAAAGATCCAATGAAGGCAAAGGGTGCCAGGATCACTACTTATATATCTATTGCGGGCAGATATCTTGTTCTGGCGCCTTTTAATAAGGGCATTGGAATCTCAAGGAAAGTTTATGGTGAAGAAAGAGAGAATTTAAAAAAGCTTGCAGGAGAAATAAAAAGTGAAGATTACGGCTTGATCGTCAGGACTGCAGCCAGGGAAGCAGATAAAAACAAATTAAAAAAAGATTTGAAACAGCTTTTAAAAAAATGGAATTTTATAAAGAAAAAAGCTTCTGCTTTAAATAAACCCGGTATCGTTTTCAACGAATATTCAGTGATTTTAAAATTGATGAGAGATATGTTTTCCGAGGAGTTTAGAGCCATATATGTAGATAAGAAAGTGCTTAAAAGGGAAATCGGCCGATATCTGTACTCTGTCGGGATTAAATTCAATAATATAATAGTCCATCACGGAAAAGAAGATTTGTTTGAAGCATTTAATATCAATGAGGTTATTGAAGGTGCTCTTGAAAGGAAAGTCTGGCTGAAATCCGGGGGATTCATAGTAATAGATTACGGAGAGGCAATGACCACAATAGATGTCAATACCGGTAAATATACTTCAAATAAGAGTTCGTCCCAGACTATTCTAAGGACCAACCTGGAAGCGGCAGAAACAATTACCAATCAATTAAGATTGAGGGACATCGGCGGGATTATAGTGATCGATTTTATCGATATGGCCAGTGAGAAAGACAGGAAGAAAGTCTATAGCAGATTTTGGCAATGCCTTGAAAATGACAGGACAAAGACCGAAATACTTCAGTTTTCCAAATTGGGCCTGCTAGAAATGACAAGAAAAAATGTCTCTGATGGCATTTTAGATACGATGTGTAAAATCTGTCCCAGCTGTGGCGGTTCCGGCTACATGAAGTCAGAAGAAACGATAAGACTTGAAACTGAAAGAAAGATCAGAAAGCTGGCCAGAGAAAGCATGGCGAAAGGCTTCTTAATAAAATTGAATACAAATATTGCGGCGCTTGTTATAGGTACAGACGGCAGGAATTTAAAACATCTTGAAAATATAACAAAAAAATATATCAATATTCAGGGGGATTCAAAGTTACCGATCGATTCTTTCATAATATCAGCAGAGGGTTCGATTGCCGAAATACAAGAAGCTTCCAAACCATTCAAAACCGGCGATATTCTTGATTTGCTCGTAGAAGAGGCATATTTTCATAATAAAAACGATGCTATCTCAAGAGTTGATGGATATATTGTGCAGATAATCGATGGAGGAAAATATATTGGTCAGAGACTCAAGGTAGAAATCAAATCCGTATCCAAAACCAGTGCTGTAGCGGAAATTAAGAATTAATATCCGGATTTATTTAAGTAAGAAAAATTTTGCAGGAAGTTGTATTTAGAGCAGATGTTTTAAATTGACAGGGCAGCAATATATATGGTAGTATGTCACTCTGTAATTGGAAGAGAAAATAGGGAGGAATAAAATTTACGCGATAATCACAAGCGGCGGAAAACAATATAAAGTAGAAGAAGACAAAGATATAGTAGTGGAAAGAATCGAGGGTAAAGAAGGAGATAAGGTCACACTTTCGGAAGTGAATCTTGTCAGTGATGGTGATAACATAGAAATAGGTAATCCCTTGATTTCGAAAGCTGCGGTAAAAGCTACTATAAAGAAACAAATAAAAGGAGATAAAGTAATTGCATTCAAGTATAAACCCAAAAAAAGATATAGAAGAAAAGTGGGACACAGGCAATTACTTACAATTTTACATTTGGACAAGATAAGCCTGAAGGGATAAAAGGAGGAAGGTATGTCCAGCAAAAAAGGTGTTGGAAGCAGTAGAAACGGTAGAGACAGTAACCCAAAGTTTTTAGGACTAAAAAAATCCGGAGGTCAAATGGTAATTGCCGGAAATATTATTTTAAGGCAGAGAGGAACTAAATTCAGACCGGGCATCAACGCAGGTGTGGGCCGGGATCATACTATTTTTGCCAAAGCTGACGGTAGAGTCGAATTTATAAAACACAGTAAAAAAGGCAAAGTAGTAAATATCATTTCTTAA
>CAZYQD010000007.1:1664-23695 GCA_964649405.1 uncultured Actinomycetota bacterium | reverse complement strand
GGTTTTATGATTTCATAAGTCGATCTGTCCTTAAGCATCCCATCCTGATGTATTCCGGCTTCATGACTGAATGCATTTTTTCCGACTATTGCCTTATTTGGTGCAACAACGTACCCGGTGAGCGATTTTACTATACTACTCGTTCTCGTGATTTCACCAATATTAATATCGGTATATACTCCTAAATCTTTTTTTCTGGTATCTATGATCATAGCAATCTCTTCCAGTGAGGCATTGCCGGCTCTTTCGCCAATACCATTGACGGCACATTCAATTTGTCTTACCCCATGTTCTATAGCTATGAGCGAATTGGCAACAGCAAGACCCAGATCATTATGACAGTGAACACTTAATACCACATCTTCTATCCCGGCAGTATTTTCGAAAATAAAATCTATCATCTCTCCGAATTCGCTCGGAATAGCATATCCCACCGTATCAGGGAAATTTATTATTCTGGCACCGTTCCTGATTGCCATTTCAAATAACCTGCATAAAAATTCCCGATCACTTCTGGTTGCATCCATAGCCGAGAATTCGACCAGGTCGGTATATTTAAGGCTTCTTTTTACAGCTTCCCCTGCTAGCTCCAGCACCTCTTCTCTACTTTTTTTTAATTGATACTTCAGATGAATATCAGAAGAAGATATAAAAGTGTGTATTACCGGTTGTTCCGCGCCCTTAAGAGCTTCGCCGGCTGCATCTATATCCTTGAAATTTGCTCTGGCAAGAGCTGCGATTTTTCTATCCCTAATTTTGGCCGATACTTCTTTTACGGAATAAAAATCCCCTTTTGAGGATATTGGAAAACCCGCTTCTATCGTATCTACATTTAACCTTGCAAGCTGCTGAGCTATCTCCAGTTTTTCTCTGGTGTTTAAGTGTATACCCGGCGCCTGCTCGCCATCCCGTAGTGTCGTATCGAATATATAAATCTTATTTTTCTTATTTTCCATATAAACCAACTCACTTTAGTAATATTAGAATTCTTTTTTGTAAGATCCTTCCTGAAACCTTTCAAAAAATCTTTACTTATAAAGAAGTCTGCCTTTCGAATCTTTTTAGTAAAGAGTAACAATCTTTATATTTTTAAAACCTGAAATTTTTTTAAATTCCTCAAGCATTTGAGGCGTAACCTCATTATCCAGATTTAAACCCATTACGGCATCTCCGCTCATCTTCTTTCTTCCAACATGCATCGATGCAATATTTACGTTCAGTTTACCGAAAGCAGATCCTATCTTTCCGATCTGACCAGGGATATCCTTATATCTTATAAATGCCATATACTTTGAAGGAACCATATCTATTTCAAACTTATCAATAGCTATGAATCTCGGTGTATCTTTCTTGCCTGTCGTGGCACCGGAGATAGAAAGCTCGCTTTCCTTTCCTTTCCCTTCCAGAGCGATAAGATTTATGAAATCTTTTGACTGACTGCTTTTAACTTCTTTTACTTTAAGCCCCATTCCTCTTGCCAGAAGATCTACATTCACCAGATTTACAGTTTCAGCAGAATATTTTTCCAGTATCTTTACCAGAATTATCGAAGTCAATACTCTGACATCATATTCGGATACCTTTCCGTAATAGCCTATCTTTAAACTGTCCAGGTTGCCTTCAAACAAATTTATAAATAGACTTCCCAGATTTTCGCATAACTCGAAGAAAGGAGATAGGATATCCATAAGCTCGGGCCTTACAACAGGTGCATTGACCGGAAAGGAGGCAGATTTTCCACCCAGTACATCTATTACCTGATCTGCAATAGTGATTCCCGCTCTATCCTGAGCTTCGGTGGTTGATGCTCCCAGATGGGGTGTGCAGATTACTTCTTCAAGTTTGAAAACCGGAGAATCGGTACATGGTTCCGATTCGTAAACATCCAGCGCTGCACCGCCTATCTGTCCATCCTTGATTGCTTCTGCCAGATCTTTTTCTACAACAATACCTCCCCTCGCCACATTTAATATTATCGTTCCTTTTTTCATCTTATAAAACGCTGCCCTGTTAAACATCCCCAGAGTATCTTTGTTTTTGGGCAGATGTATCGAAATAAAATCGGCATCTTTATATATATCTTCAAGTTTTTCGGCTTTTTTTATTTCAAGCTGTTTGAATCTGTCTTCCGATACAAAAGGATCATATGCAATGACTTTCATACCCAGTCCTATCGCTTTCTTAGCTACCAGCCCGCCAATCTGTCCAAAACCCACGATGCCAAGCGTTTTTCCTTCCAGCTCAATACCCTTGAATTTTGACTTCTCCCATTTGCCGCTTTTTAGTGAAAGATTTGCGGCCGGGATTTTTCGTACCAGAGAAAGCATGAGAGCTATTGTATGCTCCGCAACGGTGACAGCATTACTTGTTGGAGCGTTTACTACTATGATACCTTTTTTAGTTGCTGCTACGACATCCACATTATCTACTCCTATACCTGCCCTTCCGATAATCTCGAGCTTATCAGATGCGTTGATAATATCTTCTGTTAATTTTGTGGCGCTTCTTATTATTATGGCATTTACACCTTTAATCTCTTCTTTAAGCTTTTCAGGTGTAAGGCCTTTTTTCTCCTCAACAATAAAATGCTCCTCAAGCTTCTTTTTTGCATCGGCTGATATCCCATCGGTTATTAATATTTTTTTATTCATACTTGTTTCCTCTATGACTCATTTTATAACTCGTTTTTTATTAATCCATTACTTTAGATAATTATTTTCCGCAAATATTCTTTCAGCTTCTGATATACCAGAACCCATCTCAAATTTATAGCCCAGTTCATTTAAAGTCATTTCAAGAGCCGACAGCGCAACAACGATATCAAACATTCCGACATATCCCAGATGTCCGATCCTTACTATTTTCCCTGTAAGTTTACCCTGACCGCCTGCTATGGTCACTCCGTATTTTACCCTCATTGTCTTTGTAAGTGCTTTGGCATCTATTCCCTCGGGCACTATGATCGAAGTCACCGAAAAACCTCTCTTGGCTTCATCTTTCACCAGAAGCTGGAGTCCTATTTTTTCTACTGCCTTCTGTGTCGCCATTGCAAGTACCCTGTGCCTTTCAAATACGTTTTCAAGACCCTCCTCAAATACAATATCCAGCGCTTTGTTCATGGCTACGATTATCGATATCCCGGGAGTCCAGGGTGTCTGAGGCGGTGTTTTTTGTGAATAATTCTTAGCTACGGCAAGATCAAAATAAAAGCGGGGAGTATCCGATTTTTCATTTAATTTCCATGCTTTTTCACTTATACTTATGAATGCAGTGCCGGTAGGTGCACTCAGCCCTTTCTGGGATCCGCCTATCACAACATCCAGACCCCATTCATCTGTTCTGAGATCCGATGCCCCCAGTCCGCTTATTGCATCTACGATAAAGATTGCGGGGTAATTTTTTACAATATTTCCAATTGCCTTTATATCATTTATAACACCGGTGGATGTCTCGCTGAACTGAACCATAACCCCTTTGATATCGGGATTATTATCCAGAGCTTTCTTTATATCCTGGGGATTTACTGCATCTCCCCACTCATAATCAAGGGAAATGACTTCCAGGCCAAACTTAGCGCTTATTTTTTTGAACCTCTCTCCGAAATTTCCGACACTTGCAACAAGTACTTTTTCCCTTTTGGAAAAGAAGTTTGTAACTGCCGCTTCCATACCTCCTGTACCCGAAGAAGTCAGTATAAAAAGATCGCTTTCGGTCTTGAAAAGCTTTTTAAGCTTTTCCGTGACCTCTATAAATATTTTTGAGAATTCTGGGGATCTATGATGCATAAGAGGTCGGGCGTGTTCCATTAGTACTTCCTCCGATATCGGAGTAGGACCCGGAGTCATTATATATCTTTTTACCATTTTTAGGCTTCCCTTTCTAATAGCTTTATATTAAATATAATTTTTTTATATCACTTTGATTGGTCTTTACTGCCCCTGTTGCAGGCGATTTTACCCGTTCTGACCAGTTCAAGTATCCCAAAGGGCCGTAGAAGATCTTCCAGCGCTCTTACCTTCGTGCTGTTACCGGTAATCTCTATCATCAGAGACTTCTTCGCAACATCGACAATATTTGCCCTGAAAACGCTTACTACCTCCAGTATTTCCGGTCTGGTTTTGGAATCAGCATTTATTTTTATCAAGACCAATTCTCTTTCAACAATGTTTGAAGGATCCAGTTCCTGGATCTTTATTACATTTATTAACTTATAAAGCTGTTTTATGATTTGTTCGATGCTGTGCTCTTCCGCATTTACCTCCATGGTTACCCTGGAAATCCTTTCGTCATCTGTAGGACCGACTGCCAGGCTTTCGATGTTAAATCCCCTTCTGCTGAAAAGTCCGGATATTTTTGCCAGAACTCCTGCTTTATTCTCAACCAAAACCGATATAATATGGCTCATAATGCTCCACCTTTCATATGCTATACACCTTCCAACATCTCACTTTCTAACATTTCACTTATCGGAGAACCCGGTGCCACCATAGGATAGACGTTTTCTTCTCTGTCTACCCAGAAATCTACCAGGACAAGATTATTTGTCTTCAGAGCTTTTTTTATGGCACCCTCGACCTCTTCCTTTTTTTTAACTCTTATACCAACTCCCCCATATGCTTCCGCTAACTTTACAAAATCAACGCAATTATAGATACAGGTCTGGGAGTATCTTTTTTTAAAGAAAAATTCCTGCCATTGTCTGACCATGCCCAGATATCCGTTATTGAGAAGCATTATTTTTATATTTATTTTATTTGTAACCGCAGTAGAAAGTTCCTGTGATACCATCTGGATACTGCCGTCGCCGGCTATATCTATTACCGTTTTATCTGGTCTGCCGATTTTTGCACCTATTGCTGCAGGAAGTCCGAACCCCATGGTACCCAGTCCTCCCGAAGAAACCAGTGTTCTGGGCTGGGTGAATTTGTAAAATTGTGCTGCCCACATTTGATTCTGGCCCACTTCTGTGCAGATGATTGCATCGCCTTCGGTCATTTCATATATTTTCTCTACGACATAAGCGGGTTTTACCTTGCTGGAATTCCTATCATACTTAAGCGGATAGGCTTTCTTTAAATGTTTGATCCTTGACAGCCACTCTTTCCTGTCCGGGATTTCTCTCTTTTCGATATAGCTTTCATACTCGTTTTTTAAATCAGTGAGAACAACTTTTGCATCTCCCACGATTGGAATTAATACCCTGATATTTTTTCCAATTTCCGCAGGATCTATATCAATGTGGATTATATCTGCATTCGGTGCAAATTCAGATAACTTACCCGTAACTCTGTCGTCGAATCTGACCCCTACCGCAATAATGAGATCTGCTTCAGTAAACGCAAGATTCGCATACTTGGTTCCATGCATTCCGGCCATACTTAATGACAGCTGGTCTGTTTCCGGGAAAGAACCCATTCCCAGAAGTGAAGTGATAACAGGAATTTTTGAAACCTTTACAAATTTTCTTAAAATATCACTTGCTCCCGAAGAGATTACTCCTCCTCCGGCAAAAATTACAGGTTTTTTGCTTTCGGCTATTTTTTTTGCTGCCTGTTTGACCTGTTTGAGATTACCTTTGATCGTAGGTTTATACCCGGGAAGATTTATTTCCGCCTTAAAGTTTTCATCTATAAGGTCAGTCGTTACATCAAGCGGAATATCTATTAGAACCGGACCCGGCCTGCCGGTAGAGGCAATTTTAAAAGCTTCTTTTATTACTTTTGGTAGTTCCCTGATATCTTTTACAAGATAATCGTGCTTTATTACAGGCGCAATTATACCGGTTATATCCGCTTCCTGGAAAGCATCGGTACCTATCTGGGCTCTGCTTACCTGCCCGGTGATTGCTACCATAGGTATCGAATCCATATATGCATTTGCAATACCGGTCACCAGATTAGTTGCTCCGGGACCGGAAGTGGCAATACAAACCCCGGTTTTACCAGTGACTCTAGCATATCCGTCCGCTGCGTGTGCCGCTCCCTGTTCATGTCTTACAAGTATATGTCTTATATCGCTGTCAAATAAGGCATCGTATAAGGGAATTACCTTACCTCCGGGATATCCGAATATTACTTCTACTCCCTCTTCTTTTAAACATTTTATTATCATTTGCGCACCGGTAATTTTAGCCATCTTGATTTCACTCCCTATATTTGTAACAACTTTATAACACTAAAAATGTTTCGATAATTATATCATTATTTTATTCTTTTTTAAAAAATAAAACTCTTAAAATTTTTAAAATTATTTTAATACAGCCCCTTTTGCTGCCGAAGTCACCAGCCTTGCATATCTGGCAAGATAACCTTCTTTTATTTTTACTTCCGGAGGGTTCCAGTTTTTCATTCTTTCTTTAATCTCCTCATCGCTTACAAGAAGATTTATCTTTCTTTCAGGTATATTTATTTCAATCAGGTCGTCTTCTTTTACTATGCAGATCGGACCTCCTGCCTGAGCTTCCGGCGATATATGACCAATTGAAGCTCCCCTTGTAGCACCGGAAAATCTTCCATCCGTAATCAGAGCAACTTCTTTATCCAGTCCGATCCCTGCTATTGCTGATGTAGGAGCAAGCATTTCTCTCATTCCCGGTCCCCCTTTAGGACCTTCATATCTTATTACCACCACATCTCCGGAATTTATTTTTCCGTTCATTATGGCTTCAAGAGCTTCCTCTTCACTATCGAATACCCTTGCTTTTCCTTTATGAACATACATTAAAGGATCCACTGCTGATTTTTTGACTACACACCCTTCAGGTGAAAGATTTCCCCGCAAAATTGCGATACCCCCATCTTTTTGGTAAGGATCCGAAACCTCTCTTATGACCTCCTTATTTAAAATATCCGCTCCGGATACATTCTCTGTTACTTTCTTGCCGCTTACGGTCTTAAGGTCGCCATTTATCAGGTCATTTTTCAAAAGCTCGTTCATGACCGCTTCTACTCCGCCGGCACCATATAAATCTTCCATATGATGTTTACCGGCAGGGCTTATTTTACATAAATTAGGAGTCCTGCTGCTTATTTCATTTACAAGATCCAGGGTAAATTCTATTCCTGCTTCACTTGCAATCGCAGGCAGATGCAGAACAGTATTTGTCGAGCAGCCAAGTGCCATGTCGACTGCAAGCGCATTTTTTACCGCATCTATTGTTATTATATCTCTGGGCTTTATATTATTATTCACAAGATCCATGACTCTGATCCCTGCAGTTTTTGCCAGTCTCAATCTTTTTGAATAGAAAGCTGGAATCGTCCCGTTTCCCGGCAGTGCTATCCCTAATGCCTCTGAAAGACAGTTCATTGAATTGGCCGTAAACATCCCTGCACAGCTCCCGCAGGTAGGGCAGGCTTCCTCTTCTATTGACCTTAGATCCTCTTCCGTGTATTTTCCTTTTTTATATTTTCCAATAGCCTCATAACAGGTACTGTAATCAATGCCTTCGCCCTTGAATTTGCCAGCGAGCATAGGTCCTCCGCTTATCAAAATAGCAGGAATATTGAGACGCAGTGCTGCCATTATCATCCCGGGAACAATTTTATCGCAGGAGGCTATAAGTACCAGGCCATCAAAAGGATGTGCCATCGATACTGCTTCTATGCTGTCTGCTATTATCTCTCTTGTTGCCAGGGAATACTTCATTCCGATATGACTCATCGCTACCCCATCGCATACGCCTATAGTTGAGAATTCCTGTGGTGTGCCTCCACCGATCCTTATTCCAGCCTTTACTGCTTCTGTGATGCTGTCAAGATGCATATGCCCGGGAATCAATTCATTTGCAGAACTGACGACGCCTATTATAGGTTTTTTTATTTCTTCATCCGTATATCCAAGGGACTTAAAAATAGACCTGTGAGGTAGCCTCTCGACTCCTTTTTTCATAATATCGCTTCTCAATTTTCCTCCTATTCTCCGAAATTTATTTAATATATTTCAATAATACAACCAATAATCTTAAGATTTATAAAAGATATTACAGGATTATTAGGTTAAGGTAAAACGAATAATATCCTGTAATCAGGATAGAATACCGACCAGAATCAGCAGACTGATTAGGACTGAAAGAATACAAACAGAAAGAGAAGATTTAGTTACTTTATTCCCAGTATTTACGGATCTTTTTTCAAGTTTTTTAGTAAAAATATTTTTGTTTGTATTCATAATGATCACCGAAAATTTATTTGAAAAAACATGATAACATAGAAATATCGCTAAAACAATTAAAATTTGCAGGGTTCGAACTTCCTTGCCCGAACCCTGCAAATTAAATTATTATATTTTTAAATAATTATTCTAAATCCATATAACTTACTCTTCAGAAGAAACTCCTGGTTCTATTATTTTAACCTCGGTTCCCTCTTTGAATTCGACATCTTCGCCTTTATTTACAGCTTCCTGGGCTTTTGACCTGTATTCTTGAGCCAGAATGTGCTTTTGATTCAGATTTAGTACACTATTGAAGTGTTCTATGGCTTTCGTATAATATTTTAATCTGTACATAACAAGCCCCTGTTTGAACGCTTCGTCTACTATTCCCAGTTTATTGGTAACACCGCTTCTACTCAACATTTCTTTTATATCATTGCTGGGTCTAAGGTAATTATTGGTCTCATCTGTAAGCATGGTAAGTATTCCCACTACCTGACCATCAGAATTTAAAACCGGTCCCCCGCTGTTTCCAGGTCTGGCATCTCCCTGAACCTGAAGTACTTCCGTACCACTCAGCATCAGCCTTCCGCTTATATTACCGTTCGTTATAGTAGGATTCAGTATATTCTCCTGACCTATATCGGATGTCCATGGATATCCTATGAGTGTCAGAGCATCCTGTACTTCCATCATCGAAGAGTCGCCAACTATTGCACCTGAAAGAGCTTTCCCTGTCTGTGGTTGAATTCTTATAAGTGCAATATCTCTCTGTTCCCAGCCGCTAAAATCTATTACCTCGGCTCTGACAAAAGTCTCGTTATCAGCCGGATTGTCGGGTATTCCAGAACTTGCAGCATTGAACTGTACGTAAACCTCTCTGTCATATGGACCGCCTTCAAATCCCTCGACCCTTATATTCTCATATGCCCAGTTCCAGTCAGCATCAAGCCAGCTATCCAGCTCGCTGCCATAAGTTTCGGTCAAATAAGTGTATATCAGATCATATTTGAAATCCGCTTCGCTGATCTCTACCATATGACCTGCGGTTATTATATGACCCGTATCGGGATTCACGCAAAAACCTGTTCCGACAAAAGCTTGATAATAAGGATCACTCCATACGTTATCCCAGGGATCAAGAACATAACCCCAATAATAAGTAGTTATAAAACAAACAGAAGGTTGGGTTAAAATTACCTGATCCTGAGAAGTAAGCTCATATGAGACACCTTTTTCTTCACAGCCCATGCCAAAGATACTGACCATAAAAACGAGAATAAAAAATAACAGCAACCATTTTAATTTTTTACTCATTGTCACCCCATCCTTGTTATTAAAACCTGAATTTATATTAATGTTTATATAATATATTTAATTATATTTTCTTTTCTCCGGCTAGTCAATAAATATATTAAATTATTATTATATTTTTAATAATACTTATTACAAAAAAATTTTATAATAAAATATATAAAAAAATATTTTTATGTAATAATTTTATTAGTCATTTAAAATTCTTTTATAATATTCAAGATACTTCGGCACTATCAATTTACTATCAAAAAGTTTAGCTCTTTTTCTGGCTTCTATACCCATTTCTGATCGGATCTCTTCGCTTTTAATTATTTTGACGACTGCTTCGCTCATGGAATCGATATCTCCGGGGTCAAATAAATAACCTGACTTTCCGTTTTCGATAACCTCTTTAAGTCCCCCCACATTTGTTCCAATAACTGGAACCTCGCAGCTTAACGCTTCCAATGCAGAGAGTCCGAATCCCTCACTCTTTGAAGGCAGCATATAAACATCACTTATATTTAGAAGTGGGATTATGTTTTCCTGTATTCCAAGAAAAAACACGTTATTTTCCAGATTGAGTTTATGGACCAGGTCTCTGATTCTGCATATATCGGGCCCATCGCCCACAAGAAGTAATTTACTTTTTACTTCTTTGTGAACTTTCTGAAATACTTTTACTATATTTTCTATTCTCTTTACAGGTCTGAAATTGGAAATGTGCATGATCACTTTATCATCCGGGTCTACGAATTCCATTTTCCCTCTGTTTTTTGAAGTTCTTTTATATTTTTCGGTATCAACAAAATTATAAATCACTTCCATCTCTTTATTTGTCTTGAAAATCTTTTGAGTCGTTTCTCTAAGATAATTGGAAACACAGGTAACACCATCACTCTCCTCTATGCTGAATTTGGTAATACTATAAAAAGACTGATGGTTTCCAACAAGTGTGATATCAGTTCCATGCAGAGTAGTTATAAACCTGATCCTATCCCCTAATATTTTCTTTGCCAGATAAGCCGAAGTCGCATGAGGCATAGCGTAATGTACATGCAGAAGATCTAATTTTTCGGATTCTATGACCTCGGCCATTTTTGCACTCAATGAAAGACTGTAGGGAGGATACTTGAAAAGGGAGTATTCCATTGTTTCGACTTCATGGAAAAAAATATTCCTGTAGAATTTACTCAACCTGAATGGAAGACGATAGCTTATGAAATGTATATTGTGTCCTCTTTTTGCCAGTTCAATACCCAGCTCGGCAGCTACTGCTCCACTACCTCCGTAAGTAGGATAACAGGTCATTCCTATGTTCATATAATCTTCTCGCTGTCTATTTAAGAGATCACAGGTTTAAAAATAAACCAGGTCTGGCATAAATATAAGCCGGATTTATTCCTATACTTTTTATTTCAAGTACTTGAAAAACTCAATAGGATCATCAACCCTTATATTGGATTCTATATAATATGGTTCTCCGTATTCTGCCCTTACTTTCAGACCCGAGCATTGATGCCTGCTGTTTATTATATCGAAGAAATATTTAGAAGCTATATGTGTAATTTCTTCCTTTGGGACATCGCTGTAGAATTGGGATGCATAAGCAGCAACCGCACTTAATTTTTGTTTATAATACTGGCTTATATCAACTATGAAACTGGGCTTGAATTCGTAATGAAGCATATAACTGATCACTGCATATGGCCTGTGATTACCGAGTCCGGTCTCAAATTTCTTGAGCCCGGAAATAAAAATGGCATCTTTCAGCAGCTTATAGGAATTTTCATGATCCGGATGCCTGTCTCTCCAGAAAGGCATTAGTACAAGGCCAGGCCTGTATTTCCTTATGGAATTTATTACCTTCAACCTGCTCTCAGGATCGTTTTTGATATTTCCGTCTTCAAGCCTCAGGTTTTCTCTTATACCAAGTCCAAGGATCTTCGATGCTTCTTCTATTTCTTTTTCTCGGGTTTCAAGATCACCGTTAGTGGAAAGTTCGGCTCTTGTAAGGTCTATTATCCCCGTGTTGTAACCTTTATCTCTTAATTTTAAGAGTAATCCCCCGCAGCCCATTTCTGCGTCATCCGGGTGAGGACTGAAAGCAATTACGTCTATTTTAATTTCTTTTTCCATTTGTCTTCTAAATAATTTCTAAAAATTTATGTGAAAAGTCCAGCGGCTTGACAGCAGAGCCTATATCATCTAAAAACTCAAATCCATATTTATTCAGGTAGCTGAATATACTGATCTCGCGCTCCTGTAAATTGCCGTCAGGAAATATATTTGCATAGATCTTCTTTATGCTACCAGCAACAAATTCATCCTGTTTTTTTAATCCGGAATATAATTTCTTACTTAAAACCTTAATCTCTTTTTTTAAATTTCTTTTAATTCTATCAAAAGAATCCGAAATATTCATTTTAATATCTGAAAAAACTTTTTCCAATTTCTCAAGTCTTTCACTGATGTCTTTTTCCAGACCCAGCATCGACCCTTCCAGATCGATATCCAATTTCTTCCTGATTATCTGTTTGATTATTTCTTCCTCGTCCGATACCAGCATCTCATCGGTGATCTTTAATTTTTTTAAAAGTTTATTTATTTTCTTTTCGATTACAGTTGCAGAAAATCTGGGGTATATTATTGGCATTTTTAAACCATAAAGATCATACACCGGCTTGATCTGTGCAAAATAACTTATTTCCCCCGGTCCACAGATCGAACTTAAAACCGGCAGCAGGCTATCCTGAAGTAAAGGCCTTAAAACCACATTCAGACTGATGCCTGCCGGACTGTTTTCTATTAAATCCCAGAATCCCTTTTTATCATATATCTTATTATCAATCTTGAATGAATCTTTGCCATCCGGATATATTCTTTTCCTTATGCCGTCTTTACAATAGAAAAAATCAAGTATTTCTCCTATGGAATTTAACTGGCTGTTATAGCCGCTCCCATTTAATTTTTCACCTGTTGAATTTATGAGGACATTTATCTTCTCATGATTACTTACATTAAATTTAAGCAGATCCTGATTTAATTTCTTCAAATCAGTATCAGCAGGATCTATGATTACAATACCTTGTTCCGAAAACATTCTGGCAACCAAACCTGAAAAAAAAGTAGCAATATTTATCCTGCTGCCGTCATTCGAACAATTTTTCATGATGTCCGATAGACTGTTTTTTAAGAAATCGATGATCCCCGGTTTAAAACCAGTTGGGTAAAGAATATCCGCCAGTCTTTCGATGACATCTTTAAATCTGTCTTCCGTAAGATTGATATCCGAATATCTTGTTTTGCGATCAAAACCTGAAAGATCAAGCTTAATATTTGAAATCTCACCATTTATTATATTAAGATTATCGACCTGATCCGCGCTGTCATCATCAGATGCGTTCCAGAAACACGGAATCACCGGCATTTCTAATTCTTTTTGAAGGAAATTGCCTAATTTCAATATAGTCAGAATCTTGAATATCATAAACAGAGGACCGGTCAAAAAACCGGGCTGCTGCCCACCTATCACTACTACTGATTTTTTACTTTTAAGCTTATCTATATTTTCCAAAGTTTTTTGACCACAGCCAATCTTTTTATTGTAATTTTCCAAAATACTGCAAATTTTTATCCTGTTCTTTTCATCATAGTCCGCTTCAATATCAAAGACTCTTTTTTTATAGTTTTCTATATCTCTGTAATCATATTCATAAAAATTACTGATTTTTTTAAAATCAAAAATATAGTCCATGAAAAGACTATTATAATAAAACTTCCCTGTTCTTATTTCTCTTGACTCGATCATTTAAATATAAAGACTTATTAAATAAAAACTAACCTGTATAATATTTTACATATTATCGTATAATTATCCAGGCAACAAATAGTCATTATAAAAATTGAACTCAAATTTAACATTACATTTTAAAAAACCATTTAATGTCGGAGAAATATCTCATTCTGACGCTTCGGGCAGCAGCGGAGGAGTCAATTGCCCCGGATACATAAAAATAACATCAAGAATAGATAAAAATATAATCAGCGATATAAAGTTTAAAGCATTTGGCTGTAATTATACCATTGCCGCAGCCAGTTACCTTACTAATCTCATCAAAAATAAGGATATTCTTCAGTCCACTTTTATAACCGGAAAAGAATTGGAAAAACACCTTGGAAAATTTCCGGCAGGTAAAAAATATGTGCTTAATATAGCTATAAATGCTCTTAACAACCTGATCAGCGATTATATTTCAAAATCTCATAAAGGGAATATTTATGAAAAAAACATTAAAAGAGTTGCAGTGGCCATGAGCGGAGGAATAGACAGTTCAATGGCTGCCAGACTTTTAAAGGATGAAGGATGGGAAGTAATCGGTGTTACCATGAAATTACTTCCCGATGATTTTGACTGGAAGAATAATACAAAGACCTGTTGTTCTATTAAAGACATAGAAACAGCAAGAAAAGTATCTCTCAAGCTCGATATCCCTCATATTGTAATAAATTTTGTCAGTACATTTGAGAAAAATATAATAAATCAGTTCTGTAAGGAATATCAAAAGGGGTATACTCCCAACCCCTGTGTGGAATGTAATAAATACATTAAATTTGGAGCACTTTTGGAAAAAATAAAAACTCTCGGTGCCAATTATCTTGCGACTGGCCATCACTGCAGAATCGATAAATCACCTTACAGCGGACTGTTTGAAGTTAAAAAAGGAGTTGATAAGAACAAGGACCAGAGTTATGTATTATGGAAGCTCAGCCAGGACCAGCTATCCTTGATCAAAACACCGATCGGGATGTTTTCAAAAGACCATATAAAAAAAGAATCAGAAAGGATTTTTCCTTTTTTAAAAAATAAAAGCGAGAGTCAGGACATCTGCTTTATACCTGAAAATAATTATCATTCATTTCTGGCATCAAGACTCCGTAATATAGAAAAAGGGGAAATTTTAAATACCTGGGGCGAGATCATCGGGACACATAAAGGATATCCTTTTTATACTGTGGGCCAGAGAAAAGGTCTGGGCATAAGCCATTCAAAACCTCTTTATGTAAAAGAAATAAAACCTGAAAAAAATATTATTATAGCAGGTGAAGAAAAAGATATTTTACAGGGATCCTTGAGAGTCAAAGATATCAATTTTATTGCCGGAAGTCCCCCTGAAAAAAATTTCAGGGCAATGGTTAAAATAAGATACAACTTTAAAGAGACCCCTGCTGAGATAAGAATCGAAGATAAGAAATCAGCAACCGTTATATTCGATACTCTGCAAAAAGCTGTCACGCCCGGACAATCGGCAGTTTTTTACAACAATGATATCCTGATCGGAGGAGGTATGATCATAAAAACTTAAAAATCCTAGCCTTCTATCCCCCAGTATTCTTCTGCTTCTTCCTCCATCTTCGTAAGTCTGTCGTAGTAATCCGGAAATTCATTCAAATGCGCCAGTGCGATTTTTCCCGTCATCAGTGGATCATCATCAGAAACATTTGTATTGGAATCAATTTTTCCATGCTCCAATTCGACGTCCATTCCTGTTCTGAATTGCTCTATGTCGAATTTGGACCAATCGATTCCAAGTTCTTCACCAATCTTCATTGCTTCTTCGGCAGTAAAATTCTTCTTTTCGTTCATGTTTTATTCTCCTAATCTCTAAGTTTATATCGGATAAATCAAAATCCTTTTATAAAATTATAAAATACCTGATTTTAATTTCAAGATTTATAAAAATTCTTCAAAAATATCAAAATATCTATTGACATACGGAGTGCCATTTGTTATATTGAAAACACCCTTAAAGCAGGAGGTAACTTTAAGAAGTATCTGAAATCTACAGACGA
This sequence comes from uncultured Actinomycetota bacterium, assembly GCA_964649405.1. Lineage (GTDB taxonomy): Bacteria > Actinomycetota > Humimicrobiia > Humimicrobiales > Humimicrobiaceae > Hydromicrobium. The sequence continues at coordinate 8,392 of CAZYQD010000007.1, read as the reverse complement.
AAGAATGTAAAAAGTAAGTGACTTTCTAAAAAGAACCTAAGAAAAGTTTTAAGGCAGTGACCCCAAGATGTTGAGTAACCTAAGGCGTGAGCTAAGGTAAAAGGTAACTTGGGGTTTCTTTTTTGCCTAGATTCTGATTTCGAATTTATTGATTATACCGGATGTAAACCCGGGTAAATAATTAATTTTTTTAATTCTAACCCCTTCATAATTTGTCCTGTTCTTTATAATTTCTTTAAATTATGAAAATACTCTTGTTTCTTTTTAGATAAAGCACCGTCATTTACAAACTATAATTGCAAAAAAAACTTAAAATAAGTAAAATATTAAAAATTAAAATCTATAAAAGAGGGATTTATGGACAACCCCAGATTCGCTTTCTTTGAAGGTAAAATAGTTCCTATAGAACAGGCCAAAGTAGATATAAGGACAAATGCCCTTCAGTATGGTACCGGAATTTTTGAAGGGATCAGATGTTACTGGAATGAAAAAAATAAATCGAATTATGTTTTCAGAATGGAAGACCACTTTAAAAGATTTATGTCTAATTCCAGAATAATGATGATAGATATAAAATATTCCACAAAAGAACTCTGTGACATAACTGTCGAGTTGCTAAAAAAAGAAGAATACAAGGAAGACTGTTATATAAGGCCATTTGCGTATAACAGCGGATTGAATATAGGACCCAAATTAGTAGGAAATAAACAGGATCTTTTCATATATACCATACCGCTTGGAGAATATCTGGACATAAGTAAACCAATAAGTGTCTGCATTTCTTCATGGGATCGCATACCGGATAATTCCATACCTCCGCGTGCAAAAATATCCGGATCATATGTAAATGCAGCATTTCAAAAAACAGAAGCTATATTAAACGGTTATGATGAAGCACTCGTCCTGACAGCTAATGGTAAACATGTCAGTGAAGGAAGTGCCATGAATGTTTTTATGGTCAAAAACAGTGATTTGATCACTCCCCTGGTGACCGATGAAATATTGGAAGGAATCACCAGGGATACGGTAATAAAACTAGCTAAAGACAGCGAAAATATCGATGTCATTGAAAGATCCATAGACAGAACAGAGCTTTACACAGCTGACGAATTATTTTTCTGCGGGACCGGAGCCCAGATTTCTCCAATAGGAAGTGTGGATAAACGTCCTGTTGGAAACGGCGAGATGGGCCCTATTACAAAAAAACTCCAGGAACTTTACTTCCTGGTGGTAAAAAATGAAATCAGCAAATACTCCGATTGGTGCAAGAAAGTTTAAAGGACAGCATTTATTTGGCATTTATTTGTTTTAATTCAATAAGTATCTCTTTTAATAGAGTCAACTGAAGCCTTCTGAAATCAACATCACTTGAGAGTTTTACCCACTTTCTTGGATTTTCTTCAGGGATATATTTATCAAGTTCCGATAATATGTCTGCCATGTTCCACTTCCTTTCATAAATGGAGCGGACTACGGGAGTCGAACCCGCCTCTTGAGCTTGGGAAGCTCATGTACTACCGATATACTAAGCCCGCTTTACCAAATCAATACTTTTTAAAATAAATCCGATCTTGTTTTTATTCCGCAACCTTAATTCCGCTATTTAACCTTGATTTCTCAAATAAATCATATTCTTTAAATGATTCGGCTACTTTTCATTATCTTCTGTTTCGATAATTCCCTCTTCTCCTGCCGGTGCTAATTCAGCTGTTTTTTCCTTTATATCTTTCTTCCCCGGTTTTTTCCCTTTTTCTCCTGAAACAAGACCAATAATGGTAAGATTTGTTTTTATGACTTTAATACCCAGCTTATCGGATACGATACCGGCAGCCCCATTTATTATTTCCTGCATCTTTTCGGGAATATTTACATCATCGTTTAATTTGGAATTCATATCTATTATTATACCTGTTGGCTTTGGAATTATTTTTACTCTGACATCCTCCACCCCATCTATTTTTGTCACTTCGTTTTTAACCTGTCCTGCCACCGTTTCGAGTGTTACCATAGCATTTCCTGTTTTAGAACTGGATATATTGGCTGCTCTTGTTCTTTTTCTATAGAATTCCAGGATCAGAATAAATACACTGATTGCAAATACAGCCACTAAAGCAAGAAATGCAACAAATGCATTAATACTGTTTACGGGATTAAAAATTTGTAGCGCTAGATCTGACCATTCAAAATATTCCGCAAAGACATTTATCATAGATACTAGTGATACAACGATTATGAATACAAGCATCAGTATGACCACTATTTTGTTAAATATATTCATTTGATACCTCCGTAATACTTTTTTTTAAAAAACATTTAAAGATTATAATAGGCACTATAAAAAGTCAATAAATGTGGCATTGCAGGAAATGAAATATACTTTAAAATTATTAAAACAATTATTTTAAAAAACAGTCCATTAAAATGTAGTTTTTACAATGTTTTTCTGGATTGATTCATTAATCACGAGGTATAATGTTTGATGTTTATCATATTTAATAAACAGGATAAAAAAACATGAAAACGCTTATATTTTTAAATCCTTCTTCTGCAAAAGGAAAAGCTCTGGGGATAAAAGAACTTATCGAATCGGAATTCAAAAAACTTGAATTGGACTATCGTATCCATATTAGCAAAAGTTCACAGGACCTTATGGATACTGTAAAAAGCAACCTAAAAAATGATTTCTCTAATTTTGTAGCCGTGGGGGGCGATGGCACCATTCACTATATAGCAAATGCCCTGGCGGGAACTGATAAAAAGCTGGGCGTAATACCTACCGGTTCCGGAAATGATATCTCAACAAGCCTGGGGATTCCTTCCGATATAGTAAAATGCTGCCAGATCATAAAAAAAGGCAAAACAAAAAGATTGGATCTTGGCCTTATTAATGATAAATACTATTACGTTTGTGTTGCAGGTTCCGGATTTGATTCGCAGGTAAACGATCTTGCAAACAATACCCGCCTGCCGCTAAAGGGACCGATAAAATATACTTATGCAGTTTATAAAACCCTGATCACCTTTAAATCAAAGAGATTATATTTAAGTTATGACAGCAATAGGAGAGAGATTTATGGAATGATGATCGCAGTCGCTAATATGCCCATGTACGGAGGTGGTATGAAAATAACGCCTGTAGCCGATCCGCAGGACGGGCTGTTTGATATATGTATAATAAAAAGAATGAGTAAATTGCACTTTATAAAGATTTTCCCAAAAGTTTACGAGGGAAAACACGTCGGAGATGTTCATGTCGAGATTTTCAAAACCAACAGTTGTTTGATTGATAGTGAATACCGGTTCAGTGTTTTTGCCGATGGAGAATATATCTGTAAATTACCAGCCAATTTCAAGATTGTCCCAAAAACATTGAATTTTATTGTCGGGGATTAGTATCTTACCCAGGCACCGTCTTTTACTACGAAGACTGTTGATAATGGGTCTATTCGATCACCAATAGAATCAAATTCAATGTGTCCCACAATTCCATCAAAAGAAATGGTTCTGAGTTCGTCTATGTAATCTTGAGGTAAAATAGAGTTGGATTTTTTCATAGCTTCAATAATCACGAAAACAGAATCATAACTGTAAGGCGCATATGTTCCCGGCCCTTCAATACTGATATCCTGCTCATCCAGCTGATTTAAATAATTATTAAAATCATACCAGAAACTTACGGCTTTAGGATCCTGAGAATAATCGGCCAGAGAAGGAGGTTCGGGAATCACTGCGATCAAACCCTCGAGGTACTGAGCATCTGCCAATACAAAAATGTTCTCATCCATTCCCATTGTTTCTGTAATGAAGTTTGTCTCCAGACCAATTTCTTTTACTCTCGATATAAGAGCTGCCACCTCATTATAAGTAGCACAATAAAAAATCGTATCAGGACCTTCTATCAATAAGTTCTCTGCAATAATTCCTGCATCCTCTTCGTTTATTTTTATTGACATTGGTTGAAGAGTTTCAATGCCATTATCAGATAATACCTTTCTCAGGTAATCTACCAGTCCTTTCGAATATTCCTCCTGGTTGTTTATAAGTATAATTTTCTGTGGCTTGATTTCATTTATAATAAAATCTGCAATATTTTCTACTTTCTGTTCATTATTCATTACCATTCTAAAAAAAACATCTCCTGTCCCTGAGATCTCTGGATCCTGGGCGGATGGTGAAATTATAGGTATACCAGATTCATCGTAGACAGGTACGGAGGCTATAGTGGTTCCATCAAATGTCGAACCTATTACTCCGGCTACTCCTTCGTCTACCATCTCCTGAGCAACCAGAAAAGCCTTTTCTGGATTGCCTTCATCGTCTTTGGTAACAACTTCGATCTCGTAGTCGAATCCGCCTATTCTTACCGGAGATAATTTTGAAGCAGCAAGTTCTACGCTGACCAGCTGATCCTCTCCGAAAGATCTGTATTCACCGGAAAGAACTGATTGATTACCGATCTTGATTACTCTCTGTCCTGATTCGCATGCCTGAAGATTTATTAATAAGAAAATTGATAAAAAAATGATTAAAATCAGAAAAGAAAATTTAAAAACAGGAGTTGAAAACATTCTTTTTGAATTCATTTATTCGCTCCAGAATATAAAAAATCAAAATTAAGATAAAAATAATAGGAAGATTATATAGGATTATAGCAAAAAAACCAAAATAATAATTATTTTTAGTAAAAGTATGCTAAAATTCAAAAAATAATACCTGTTGGTCAACCCGGAACATCTTTTTCGTATGAGTAAACCAATTTTTCAAATAAACAAAAGACTCAAAGAAACCTGTGACTACCTGAGCACATACGATATACCCCGAAAAATCGATTTTGGATTGATACTTGGTTCATTCCTGGAAAAATGTATAGAATTCTTACCCCTGCAGGATAAAATAACTCTTGAAATGGCCAACGTTCCTAATATGCTTGTTCCAAAAATACCAGGACATGGCCGAACCATTGTTTATGGAAAGCTGGAAAATAAAAGTATTCTGATATTTTGCGGAAGACTCCACCTGTATGAGGGGTATGATATGAGAGAAGTGGTGTATCCTGTGAGTCTATTATCTAATCTGTCAGCAGCTAATTTAGTAGTCACCAATTCAGCAGGAGGAATAAACCCGGGATTTGTCGAAGACGATATAATGGTCATAAAAGACCATATAAATCTAATGGCTGATAATCCATTCTTTGGCAGTATGTATGATACCAGGTATGATTATTTTATAGACATGAGCTGTCCTTATGACAAAAGATTAATGGATATAGCTATTAAATCAGAAAAAGATACAGGTTCAAGATTAAAGCTAGGCATATATGCAGGTGTAAGAGGACCGGTACTTGAGACTAATGCCGAAATAAAGGCTATGCGTAAACTGGGAATCGATGCAGTAGGAATGTCAACTGTCCCGGAAGTCATAATGGCAAATTTTCTAAAAATAAAGGCTCTGGGCCTCTCGCATATAAGAAACATTGCAAGACGTAAACACTCTGCCTCAGGGAATGATATGAAATTCAGTCATTCTGAAGGTTATAAAAAAGAAACCTTTATAGGCGAGAAGTTTGCTAAATTAATTGAAAATATTTTGAAAAAAGCATAAATTATAATAATTAGAATCAAAAAAGGAGGAAAAATGAGTAAAGTAGCAATAGTCACCGATAGTACTTCCGATATACCCAAAGAACTGGTAGAAAAATTTGACATAAAAGTCATACCACTTACAGTAATCTTCGGCGAGAAAAGTTTTTTGGATGATGGAAAAGAAATAACCATAAATGATTTTTATAAGAAAATCAGAACATCCGAAAAATTACCTACTACAACCCAGCCTACCCCAAAAGATTTTATAGAAGCGTATACGGATATCCTTAAAAAAAGTGAAAGCATAATCTCGATTCATATTTCCAAAAAGATGTCAGGTACCGTAAATTCCGTAGAAATGGCAAAAAAGGATATGCCCGATAGGGATATAGAATTAATTGATTCCGGGTATGTTAGTATGGCTCTGGGCTTTTTAGCATTAAAGGCGGCTCAGATGGCAAAGGAAGGCAAATCAAAAGAAGAGATTTTAAAAAGTATATATGATCTAAAGCCAAAGATTAAAGTATTATTTGTACCCAGCACACTGGAATATCTAAAAAAAGGCGGGAGAATAGGAAAGGCAAAAGGACTCATCGCTTCACTTTTAGAGATAAAACCAATACTGACTATTCATGATGGTGAGGTTTCTCAATTCAAAACTGCCAGAAGATGGAACCAGGCTAAAACCGAACTAATCAATTCTATGAAAACTATGGTAAAAAATCCTCAAAACCTCATAGTATCAGTAGGAGATTCCGACGCAAAAGAAGATGCGGCCGAAATGTATGAAAGGATAAAAGAGACGTTCAACCCAAAAAAAATATTCAGGGTGGATATTGGTGCCGTAGTCGGAACACATCTGGGACCAGGGGGTTTATGTATAATTTTCTATGAAGAATAACAATAGACCAATACAAACTGGTTTCTATAAAAAAGAACTTAGAAAAATACTCCAGGACAGAAGAGATAATCTACTGATCTCGTTTAGAAAAAAAATAAGTAAAAACATAGCAGAGAAATTTTTTGATACGTCTTATTATATCAATTCAAGTAACATTTTGATTTATTATCCATTCAGAAGCGAAGTTGACACAACCATTGTCATAAAAAAAGCTTTGAAGGACGGTAAAAATATTATCCTTCCAC
>CAZYQD010000007.1:0-1564 GCA_964649405.1 uncultured Actinomycetota bacterium | reverse complement strand
ATACAGGTAATCGACAGGATCCCTGTGTCAAAAGATGATATCAAAGTCGATCTTTTGATCACTGATACCGGAATTTATCATCCTTGAAATATTTTTATGATTTATAGGTTATAGGATCATAATCCGAATGAATAATAATAACTGTATAACAGAAGACAAAATAAAAATAGAATGAATGATCACAACAACAATGCCGGCATTGCAATACTTATTCCGGCCTATAATGAAGAGAAGTATATTGAAGCGGTAATCAAAGGTTGCCTTGGGTATAACCTTGATATAATCGTAGTCGATGACGGTTCAACCGACAATACCGTTAAAATCGTAGAATCAATCAAGACTCCGGAAAATCTTAAAATAATACCGATCAAACATATTGTAAACAAAGGAAAAGGACAGTCGCTTAAAACAGGTTTCGATCATATTATCAGGAACAATTATTCGGGGGTTATAACTATCGATGCCGACGGGCAGCATGACACCCGTGAGATCAAGAGCTTCCTGGAGGTCGTAGAAAAAGAAAAACCGGATCTCGTTATTGGAAACCGGCTCGACAATACTAAAAACATGCCCTTTATAAGATTGGCAACAAATGTCTTTACTTCCTGGATTATTTCCAATATCGCAGGGAGGAAAATCAGCGATGTTCAGTCCGGATTCAGATATATAAGCACGAGAGTTTTAAAAAATATCAAACTGGAAACCAGAAACTTTGATACCGAACCGGAAATAGTGATCAAGGCAAGCTGGCTGGGATATAATATTAAAAATATTCCTATCACAACTATATATCATAAAGACTTCGTCAGTCATGTGAATCCTGTTACCGATACCATCAAATTCTTCAAACTGGTATTTAACAGTCTTAAATGGAAGAGAAAGTTTAGGAAGAAATAGCAGATAATCTTTTAGAAAATCTGATATAACTCAAAAAAAACTGCAGAAACAAGCATTACAAATATAATGATCATGGAAGAAATTGGAATAGCTTTATTCTTGAATTTATTTCTATTTATATATTCACCTGTGGTCATAGCCATGACCCGGTAAAACATTTCAATGGAAAAAAGAACTATGACTTCTCCCGGAATAGAAGTTCCATGCCTTATGGTTCCTGAAAATAGAAAAATAATGGTAATAACACCGGTGACAAAGCTTAAAGGAAGTGCAGCTTTTAAGTAACCCAGACCAAAATACCCTGAAGTGGATAAAAGATTTCCAAAAAAAATAGCTGCCAATATATAACCATAAGACATGCCTTCCCGGTATTCACGGATACCAAAAACGCCCTGCAGTATTTTGAATTTATCCGTTACGAAGACGCTGGCAGCCTTGAAAAAATAAAAAAATATAAAGCCCAGAGCTGCTCCTGCAAGTAAAACAAGCAGGCACTTTAAAAAGATTGAAAAATACTGTTTTAGCATTCCGAAGGATTTTCCTCTTTTATTATCTCTATCATTATGCCGCTTATTCTCCTATCGAAGTCCTTATCGGTACATCTTTCCAGCTCTTTTATGGCTTTTTTCTGAGTCAATGCTTTTTTATAAGGCCTATTTGAAGTCAT
>CAZYQD010000006.1:0-24167 GCA_964649405.1 uncultured Actinomycetota bacterium | reverse complement strand
CAAAGATAATGGAGTAATCAATCGGCAAAGATAATCAAAACGGAGAGGAATAGTAATGGCAGCAGGTAAATTAGGTCAGAAAATAAGAATAAAATTAAAATCCTATGATCATGAGATTATTGATCGTTCGGCAAAGAAAATAGTAGAGACTGTCGAAAACTCTGGTGCAAAAGTTTCTGGCCCGATTCCATTACCAAATAAGAAGAGTGTATATTGCGTTATAAGGTCTCCCCATGTGGATAAAGATTCCAGGGAACATTTTGAGATAAGGATTCATAAAAGACTTATAGATATTATCGATCCCACTCCAAAAACAGTAGATTTACTGATGAGACTCAGTTTACCTGCAGGAGTCGGTATAGAGATAAAATCTTAAAGTAAGTATTTTGTTGGAAGTGATATAAATATGGTAAATGCGATATATGGAAAAAAGCTGGGATGTATCCAGATATTCAAAGAGAATGGGAATGCGTTGTATGTTACTGCCATTGAAGCAGAACCATGTGTGATTGTCCAGGTCAAAGATGATGAGAAAGACGGATATAATGCTCTGAAAGTAGGTTTTGGTAAAATCCTGGATAAAAAAGCAATAAAGCCGCATCAGGGTCAGTTTGTAGCCAGTAAGGTTGGTTTGAAAAAGTACCTTAGAGAGATCAGGGTGGATAAATTTGACCAGGAGTATAAACCAGGGGATAGTCTTGATCTTAATGTTTTTAAAGTAGGAGATAAAATAAAAATAACCGGAAAAGGCAAGGGTAAAGGATTTGCAGGAGTAATAAAGAGGCACGGCTTTCACAGGGGAAGAATGAGCCATGGATCTCACTCTCATAGAATACCGGGTTCGGTAGGAATGTGTTCCACTCCTTCACGTATAGCAAAAGGCAAGAAGATGCCCGGAAGAATGGGAGGCGGCACGGTTACCGTTCCAGGATCAGAGATCGTGGAGATTATCGAGGACCAGAACTTGATTCTGGTTAAAGGCAGTGTTCCAGGCGCCAAAGGCAGTCTGGTTTTTTTAAAGAAAGTTTAGGAGCTTTTACAGCTTTTAGGAGATAAAATGGTTAGTTTGAATGTAGTAGATTCAGATGGAAAAGAATTAGAAAAAATTAATATACCGGGTGAAATAGTTGGCCAGAAGATTAATACCGAGATCATGTATCAGGAGGTAAGAAGGTATCTTGCTTCCATAAGATCCGGGACCCATAAGACCAAGGATAGAAGTGAAGTAAGGGGTGGAGGAAAGAAACCCTGGAGGCAGAAGGGCACCGGAAATGCCAGAGCGGGATCGAACCGTTCTCCGATCTGGAAGGGTGGTGGGGTGGTTTTTGGACCCACACCAAGAGATTATGCTTTTAAATTAAATAAAAAGGTAATAAAGCAGTCAAAAATGATGGCATTTTCCGATAAGTTTAAAAATAAAAAAATCCTGGTTCTGGATAAATTAAGCTTTAAAAATCCTGAAACAGGCAAGGCAGCAAAAATACTAAAGAAACTTAAGCTGGATAAGGAAAAAGTACTCATGGTTTTTGATAGCATTGATGCAAATGAAGTAAAATCCTTTAGAAATATAGGTAATGTTATGGTAGAAAGCTCGAAGGGTCTGAATGCTTATATTATTCTTGTAGCGGATTATATAGTTTTTACAAAAAATTCATTGGATGATTTTATTAAGAGGTTGGGCAATGGAAAATCCTAGAGATATAATACTTTCTCCCGTTGTATCGGAAAAAAGTTATGCGGCGGTCAAGAATAAAAGATATTCTTTTTTTGTTGATCTCAGAGCGGAGAAAAGTGAGATAAAAAGAGCAATAGAAGAAATATTCAAGGTTAAGGTTTTAAAAATAAATACCGTAAATATTAAATCCAAACCGAAAAGGATTGGAAGATCTCTTGGTACCAGCTCCCGTAAAAAAAGAGCTGTGGTTACACTGAGTAAAAAAGATAAAATTGATTTTTTTGAATCGGTCTGATTTATTTGGAGGTTTTAAAAGTTGGCTGTTAAAAAATATAAACCCACTACTCCCGGAAGAAGGTTCGCGACTGTTTCTGATTTCTCTGGTTTAACTAAAAAAAGACCGGAAAAATCTCTTACCAGGTCTCTAAAGAGAGATGCAGGGAGAAATAATTACGGCAGAATCACAAGGAGACATAGTGGTGGGGGACATAAAAGATTATATAGGATAATAGATTTTAAGAGATTAAAGGATAATATTCCTGCAAAAGTACAGGCAATCGAATACGATCCCAATAGAAATGCAAGGATTGCTCTTCTGAGTTACAGGGACGGCGAAAAAAGTTATATGATCGCTCCCCTGAAATTAAAGATTGGAGACATCCTTGTATCAGGAGAAAAAGTGGATATTAAGATAGGTAATGCTATGCCTTTAAAGAGCATACCGGTAGGAACAATAATCCATAATATAGAGCTCAAGGAAGGCAAGGGGGCAGAATTGGTCAGATCGGCAGGAGGATATGCCCAGCTTCTGGCAAAAGAAGGTAAGTATGCCAACATAAAACTCCCCTCTGGCGAAGTTAGACTTGTTGGACTGAATTGCAGAGCATGTATCGGTCAGATTGGAAATACGACACATGAAATAATCCGACTTGGAAAAGCGGGAAGAAAGAGATGGCTGGGGGTAAGACCAGGGGTACGAGGAACAGCAATGAATCCGATTGACCATCCCCATGGCGGAGGAGAAGGAAAGAATAAAAGTTCCGGAAGAAATCCTGTTACCCCATGGGGTAAGCCCACTCTGGGATATAGGACAAGAAAAAAGAATAATAGTACCGATAAATATATTATCAGAAGAAGAAATAAGTAATACATTAATTTTTAGATTGGGAGGACTGGGATGTCAAGGTCTTTAAAAAAAGGACCTTTCGTTGAGGGAAAACTGTTAAAGAGAATAAATGATCTAAATGAATCAGGTGAAAAGAAGATAATTAAAACCTGGTCCAGAAGTTCAACAATTTTTCCGGAAATGGTCGGTCATACTATAGCTGTACATGATGGAAGAAGGCATATTCCTATTTTTATTTCGGAATCTATGGTAGGACATAAGTTGGGAGAGTTTGCCCCAACAAGGTCTATAAGACCGCATGTATATAAAGGGAAAAGCGAAAAAGTCGCAACAGTCAAAAAAGAGGAATAATATAGTAGCCGGTAGTCAAGGGGGTTTTAAGTTTTGGAAGCCAGAGCTGTTGAAAAGTACATAAGAATGTCACCAAGAAAAATAAGATATGTTGTTGAGATGATAAAGTCAAAATCTATAGATGATGCTATAGATATATTATCTTTGACACCCAGAGCTGCTGCTATTGTGGTTAAAAAAGCAATACAAAGCGCGGTGACCAATGCTACCGAGAACCATAAAATGAAAGAGGAAGATTTATTTATTTCCAGAATAATGGTAAACGAAGGACCTACTTTAAAAAGGTTCAAGCCAAGAGCAAGAGGCAGGGCTACCAGAATCAGGAAAAGAAGCGCACATATTTCTGTTTTTGTATCCGATGGTAAAGAGAAGGAGGCTTAAGAAATGGGCCAAAAAGTAAATCCAAATGGACTTAGAATAGGAATTAATAAAGGATGGCAATCAAGATGGTTTGCTTCGAAGGATTATGCCAGGTTGCTTAAAGAAGATGTCATGATAAGAAATACGATCGAAGATCAGCTAGGTAATGCCGGAATTTCAAAAATCGAGATCGAAAGGACCGAAGAAGAAGTAAAAGTAGATATGTTCACTTCCAAACCCGGAATAGTTATAGGAAGAAGAGGGGCAACTATCAATGATATCAGGGATCTGGTAGAGAAAAAAACAGGCAGTATCATACAATTGAATATTATAGAGATTAAAAAGCCCGAGCTTGTTGCAAAATTAGTTGCTGAAAGTATCGCCTCGCAGTTAGTCGGAAGAGTAGGTTTTAGAAAAGCTATGAAAAAAGCAGTATCACTAAGCATGAAAGCCGGAGCGAAGGGTATAAAAGTGCAGTGTGCAGGTAGATTGGGTGGAGCCGAGATGGCAAGAACAGAATGGTACAGAGAAGGAAGAGTCCCGCTGCATACTTTAAGAGCAGATATAGATTATGGATTTTCGGAGGCGAAAACGACTTTTGGTAAGATAGGAGTCAAAGTCTGGATATATATGGGAGATATCATTCTTGATAGAGAAGAGATGAAAAAAGAAAAAAAACATGGAGAAGAGAATAAGAAGGAAGAAGTAGTTTGAAAGATTAGGAGATATTTATGGCAGCAATGTTGATGCCCAAACGGGTAAAATATAGAAAAGTTCAAAGAGGAAGAATGAAAGGCAGATCCAAGGGCGGTACCAAACTTTCATTTGGAGAATATGGATTACAGGCGCTTGAGTCGGGGTGGCTATCCAGCAGGCAGGTTGAAGCAGCAAGAGTGGCTCTTACCAGATATATAAAAAGAGGCGGAAAAGTATGGATAAATGTCTTTCCTCATAAACCGGTGACCAGGAAACCGGCTGAAACACGTATGGGTGGAGGGAAAGGCGTGCCTGAAAGTTGGGTGGTTGTTGTAAAACCGGGGAAAATATTATTCGAAATTTCAGGTGTCAGTATGGAAGTCGCAAAAGAAGCAATCAGGTTGGCTTCAAATAAGCTATCCATAAAATCGAAATTCATTTATGAAGAACTATAGATAATTAAAACGAGAAATGAAAATAAGTGAAATAAAAGAACAAAATAAAGAAGAATTAGAGACAAAACTTGCGGATATTAAGAAGACTCTTTTTAATCTAAAGTTTCAAAAAGCTACAGGGCAATTGGAAAGTCCGGTAAAGATAAGGAATTTGAGGAAAGATATTGCCAGAATAAAGACTTTGATTAGAGAGAAAGAGCTTGAGGCAAAGACCGATAGCAAGGACGATAAGGTCAATAAAAAATAAATTAGGGGGCTTTTTTGGAAAGAGGAAAAGTAAAGATAAGAATAGGAACGGTAGTCAGCGATAAAATGGATAAAACGGTGGTCGTAGCCGTGGAATCTCATTACAAACACCCTTTATATAAAAAGATTTTAAAGAAAATAAAAAAATTCAAGGTGCATGATCCCGAAGGTAAAGGCAAAGTTGGCGATGTAGTAAAAGTTTCTGAAACAAGACCTATCAGTAAGACTAAAAGGTGGAGACTGGTAGAAGTAATAAAGAAAGCGGAGTAAAGAAGGATTAGAAATGATTCAGAGTGGTACTAGAGTAAAAGTAGCCGATAATACCGGTGCAAGAGTTATCGGTTGTATCAGGGTCCTTGGGGGGACAAGGAAAAGGTATGCGCGGATCGGTGATATTTTCGTAGCTGCGGTAAAGGATGCAAATCCCGGAGGGGTTGTAAAAAAAAGCGATGTAGTAAAAGCAGTACTTGTGAGATCCAAAAAATCATTTAGAAGACCGGATGGTTCCTATATAAGATTCGATGACAATGCAGCAGTTATTATCGATGCTCAGAATAACCCCCGGGGGACAAGAATATTCGGACCGGTAGCAAGGGAATTAAGAGATAAAAATTTTATGAAGATAATTTCCCTTTCGCCGGAGGTAATTTAATTTAATAGCGGGAGCTTTAAAAGTGTTAAAAATAAAAAAAAGCGATAAGGTCGGGATAATAAAAGGAAAAGATAGGGGCAAAACAGGAAAGGTGCTCAGAATAGAATCCGCCAAAGACAGATTATTTGTCGAGGGTGTCAATATAGTTGAAAAACATATGAGACAGAAAGACCAGAGCAAGCCCGGCGGGATCATTAAAAAAGAAGGACCTATCAAAATCTCGAATGTCAGACTGGTTTGCCCCAGTTGCGGCAAAATGGCGGGAGTAGGTTTTGAAGTCAGGGATTCAGGTACAAAAATAAGGATATGTAAAAAGTGCAAACAGCAGGTTTAAAGAGTGAATATTTAAGGTGATACAGTGGAGCCAAGATTAAAAGAAAAATATAAAAAAGAGATTGTTCCTAAGATGCTGAAAGAACGTAAACTCGGCAACGTGATGGAAGTTCCCAGAATAAATAAGATAACTGTAAATATGGGCGTAGGTTCCGCAACTCAGAATATAAAAGAATTGGAATCTGCCAGCCGGGATCTGGCAGTGATAACGGGACAGAAACCTATTATAACAAAAGCCCGAAAATCTATTGCCGGATTTAAACTGAGACAGGGGAACCCTATAGGATGCATGGTAACACTAAGGGGAAATATGATGTACGAATTTCTCGATAGACTGCTCAGTGTGGCAATCCCCAGGATCAGGGATTTTAGAGGTCTATCAAAAAAAAGTTTTGATGGTTCGGGAAATTATACAATAGGAATAAAAGAACAATTGATTTTTCCCGAAGTCGAGTATGACAGTATTTTAAGTGTAAAGGGTATGAATATTACCATTACAACCAGTACGGAAAGTGACGATGAGGCATTATTCCTGCTGGATGAATTTGGATTTCCATTTAAAAAATAATGAGGTTTATTAAGTAAGGAGATATCGATTGGCTAAGAAAGCGCTTATAGAAAAACAGCAAAAAGAACCTAAATATAAAACAAGAAAATATAACAGATGTTTTAGATGCGGCAGGCCAAGAGGTTATTTTAGAAAATTTGGATTATGCAGGATTTGTCTAAGGGAAATGGCTCATGAAGGAAAAGTTCCTGGAATGACCAAGTCCAGTTGGTAAAAGGAGGATTTATGTCAGCGGTTACAGATCCCATTTCAGATATGTTAACCAGAATAAGAAACGGTTGTATAGCCAGAATGGATAATGTCAGCGTTCCTTATTCAAAACTTAAAACAGAAATAGCCAGAATACTGGATGAAGAAGGATATATAAAAAGTCACGAAGTCCTTAAAGAAGAAAATATTGGCGGCATAATCAAGATTTATCTGAAATATGGAAAAGATAAAAAAAGTACCATTACAGGTCTTAAAAGAATAAGCAAACCGGGACTCAGGGTTTATGCACGAAAGGACGAAATACCCCGGGTCCTCGGTGGTCAGGGAACGGTCATACTATCGACGCCAAAAGGAGTGCTAACGGGAGCAGGGGCTAAAAAAGAAAAGGTTGGCGGAGAAGTGATTTGCACCATATGGTAGAAAGCAAGCAATCAGAAAGGTGAGTTTGAAGTGTCCAGAATAGGAAAGAAACCTGTTATCATACCGGCAGATATAGAGATTAAAATAGATAAAGATAATATCAATGTAAAAGGTAAACTGGGAGAGCTTTCACAGAAGTTTGACAGCAAGGCTGTTAAATTGAGCATCGAAGGCGGCAGGTTGACTGTTACTCCTGCCTCGAGCAGTAAAGAGAACAGGGCCAAATTTGGTCTTTATAGAAGCCTTATAAATAATATGGTCATAGGTGTAAGCAGCGGTTTCAGTAAGACATTGAAAATAGTAGGAGTAGGTTACAGGGCAAGTAAAAAAGGGGATAACCTGGAAGTACTTGCAGGATATTCAAATCCAGTAGCGGTAAGTGTTCTGCCGGGAATGTCTTTTGAAGTTCCTGATAACACTACAATTGTAGTCAAAGGGATAAACAAGCAGATGGTAGGAGAAATGGCTGCCAAGATCAGAGGCATAAGGAAACCGGAACCTTATAAAGGCAAAGGTATAAAATACGAAGACGAGATTATTAGAAGAAAAGTAGGTAAAGCAGCTATTACCAGCGGTACCTAATTCTTACAGGAGTTTTTATGAAGAGCAAAATCGAAAAAAGAGATAAAAGTCTAAGAAGAAAGACAAGAAGCAGATCCAGGATCAAAATGAACACCAATCGTATGAGACTTGCTGTTTATCGCAGCAATAAATATATTTACGGACAGATAGTTGACGACACTGTCGGAAAAACCTTGATGAGCATATCAAGCAAGGATCTTAAAGATAAAAGTGAAAATAAAGGAAAATTAGATATAAGTTTTAAGACCGGAGAAGCCATTGCCACTATGGCCAAGAAGAAGAAAATAAATGAAATAGTTTTTGATAGAAGTGGTTACAAATATCATGGCAGGGTAAAAGCCCTGGCTGAAGGTGCAAGAAAAGGCGGATTGAAATTTTAACCTTATTTAAGGAGGATATCTGGTGGCTGATCTTTCCAAAGATACAGAATTAGGTGAAAAAGTTATAAAAATAAATAGATGCGCTAAAGTGGTCAAGGGTGGCAGACGATTTAGTTTTAGCGCTCTGGTAGCGGTAGGTAATTTGAATGGAATGGTAGGAGTTGGATTTGGCAAAGCCAACGAGGTTTCTACTGCGATCCAGAAGGGTATTAATAATGCAAAGAAAAATATGTTCAGGGTACCATTAAATGATGGGACCATACCTTATCCTATCGATGGCAGATTTGGAGCCGGTCATGTCTTTATGAAACCGGCATCCCATGGTGTTGGAGTAATTGCCGGTGGGCCGGTAAGAATAATAATGGAACTTGCAGGTGTAAAGAATATCCTTACTAAATCTCTTGGAAGTGCTAATGCTTTGAATATAGTCAATGCAACACTTAAGGGTCTAAAATCGTTAAAAATGCCGGATCAGGTGGTAACTAAAAATAAACCAGAATCCGAAGTTAACCAGTTACAGTGATTTGGATTACATTGAAAGGAGAAAATGGTGAAGCTTGGTGATTTAGGATCTCCTAAGTCTATAAAAAAAAGAAAAAGAGTAGGCAGAGGGAATGGTTCCGGCCACGGAACAACCAGCGGCAGGGGTACCAAAGGACAGCTTTCCCGATCAGGTGGTAAGACCAGGCTGGGTTTCGAGGGTGGCCAGATGCCGCTGCAGAGGAGACTGCCGCATCTCAGGGGTTTTAAAAATACTAGGAAGAAAATAAATAATTTGGTTAACGTTGGACAGCTGGAAAAGTTTAAAGAAAACAGCGTTATCGATTATGATTTTTTGGAAAAGAAGGGCTTTATCGTAAACAAGTCAAATCCTGTAAAGATTCTGGGTAGTGGCGAGCTTACTAAAAAATTGACCATTAAAGCTAATTATTTCAGCAAGAGTGCTGCGGCTAAAATTGAAAAAGCCGGCGGGAAAATGGAGGTAATCTAGTGTTCCGCGCCATAATTAATGCTTTCAGAATCAAAGAAGTCCGAAATAGGATATTATTTACCATCGCTATCCTGGCTCTCTACAGATTTGGTGCCAATATCACCATACCAGGAGTAGACGCATCTAAAATACTGGAACAGGTCCAAACCGGAATAATGGGTATGATGGATCTGTTTTCGGGAGGGGCGCTCGAGCGATTTGCAGTATTTTCCCTTGGAATCATGCCTTACATAACTGCGACAATCGTAATTCAGCTTCTTCAGGTCGTGATTCCCAGATTGGATCAGCTGGCTAAGGAAGGAGAAACGGGCAGAAGAAAAATAAATCAGATAGCAAGATACATGACCGTAGGGTTGGCGCTCATGCAGTCAATAGCAATGGTTTTCTTCTTTAGAGGATCCGGTGCCATAATTAAATTTGATTTTATACATGTCGCACTGATCATAGCTACACTTACGGCCGGAACCACTCTTATTATGTGGCTCGGGGAACTCATAAATATTCACGGGATAGGAAATGGTATTTCCATTATGATATTTGCCAATATAATTTCAAGACTGCCCGGTGAAATATTAACTTTATTCAGACTGAAAAATTATTTCTTACTGGCTGTTTTTCTGCTCATATTTATTGCTGTAGTCGTTGCTGTCATACTTATCCAGCAGGGTGAAAGAAAGATCCCGGTCCAGTATGCAAAAAGAATCGTGGGGAGGAAAGTCTTTGGCGGACAGAGCACTTATATACCACTTAAAGTCAATCAATCCGGAGTAATGCCAATTATACTTGCAGTGTCTATCGTACTCTTCCCTGCAACTATTGCGCAATTTACAAATGTCTCATGGATTCAGAGGATAGCCGATGCGATGAATCCAACGATAGATGGTAGAATAAATCCGATTTATGCCATTACTTATACCGTATTTATTATCATATTTTCTTATTTTTATACTGCTATAACATTTAATCCTCTGGATACTGCGGATAATCTGAGAAAATATGGAGGATTTATACCCGGACTGCGGCCCGGGAAAAATACAGCAGATTACCTGACCAATATTTTAAACAGGATAACACTACCGGGAGCTATATTTCTGGCAATAATTGCGCTTCTTCCGGAAATATTGATAAATTATCTGGGAATACCTTTTAAATTCGGCGGGACGTCTATAATTATCGCAGTAGGTGTTGCATTGGATACTATGAGACAGCTGGAATCCCATCTGACCATGAGGGATTACGAAGGATTTTTAAAATGAGAATAGTTCTACTTGGTTCTCCCGGTGCCGGAAAGGGAACACAGGCAAAAGTAATTACCAAAAAATTCGACATTCCCCATATTTCGACCGGAGATATCTTAAGACATGAAATAAAAGGGGTATCCGAGTTAGGAAAGAAAGCAGCCGGATTTGTCGAGAGCGGGAAATTGGTCCCGGACGGAATTATAATAGAAATAATAAAGAATGAAATAAGCCAGGGTAAATCAAAGAATGGATTTTTGATGGATGGTTTCCCGAGGAATTTGGAACAGGCATTAATGTTTTCAGATTTACTGGATAAACTGGGGGTCAGGCTCGATAAAGTAATAAATATAAATGTGAGCAAAGAAGAGATCATAGAAAGGCTCAGCAAGAGAAGGATTTGCAGTGTTTGTAAAAGTGTGTTCAGTATCGGCAGAAAAAATAGAGAGCCTGAAAAGTGTCCAAAGTGCAATGGTGATTTGATAGAGAGAAAAGATGATAAGGAAGAAGTCATAAAGCACAGGCTGGATATATATGAATCAGAAACCAGGCCGCTTATTGATTTTTATGCTGATAAAGGATTGCTTGTAAATATCGATGGTTCCGGTGAGGAGAAAGAGATAGCCAAGAGGATTTTAGAAGTTCTATGATAATATGCAAATCAGCAGATGAAATCGGAATAATGCGTGAAGCTGGTAAAATTGTAGCTAAAGTTTTTTTGAAAATAGAGGAAATCTTAAGACCCGGAATAACTACCGATTATATAGATAGGGTTGCGGAAGAGATCATAAGAAGTGAAAAGGCTGTTCCTGCCTTTAAGGGTTACAGGGGCAAACTCAGTAAAAAGCCCTTTCCGAGCAGTGTCTGTATATCGATAAATGAAGAAGTGGTCCATGGCATCCCCGGCAAAAGAGTTATAAGGGACGGAGAACTGGTCTCTATTGATGCCGGTGTAAAGATTAACGGTTTTTATGGCGATGCCGCCCGGACCTATAAAGTGGGGAACGTCAGTAAAACTGCCGAAAGGTTGTGGAACGCTACCAGGGAAGCACTGGATCTGGCAATAGGAAAATGCATCTCCGGAAACAGGTTATCGGATATTTCCAATATTATTGAAAACAGAGCAGAGGTAGAAAGTTTTTCGGTAGTTAAGGATTTTGTTGGCCACGGTATAGGCAGGGAGATGCATGAAGACCCGCAGATATTGAACTATGGACCTCCCGGACAGGGCCCGATTCTAAAAAAAGGTATGGTCCTGGCAATAGAGCCTATGTTTAATCAAGGCGGTAGTGATGTCGAAATATTAAGTGACATGTGGACCGTTGTGACCATGGATAGGATGCTCTCCTGTCACTTTGAAGATACGGTGGCGATATGGGAAAATGGTCCTTTGATATTGACCAGGATGACTTAATTTTTGAAAGAAATTTATGGACATACTGAGGGTTTTTTGATAACCTACGTATTTGCGCTATTTTTACATCGAAATATTAGCATGGGGGTTTAATAATTTCTAAAAAAGAAGAAATAATTGAAGCCGAGGGAACTATTTTAGAAGCACTCCCGAATGCTATGTTCAGAGTGGAGCTTGACAACGGCCACAGGGTACTGGCGCATATTTCAGGTAAAATGAGGATGCATTATATAAAGATTTTACCTGGTGATAAAGTCAAAGTTGAGATATCGCCCTACGATTTAAGCAGAGGAAGGATCACTTTTAGAAAAAAGTGACTTATTATTAGAATTTGAAAGTTTCAGGTTTTATTAGATGGGAAGAAGACTATAAAAAGAAGGAATGAAAATGAAAGTAAAACCATCAGTGAAAAAAATATGTAAGAGTTGCAAAGTTATAAAAAGGGAAGGGAAAGTCATTATTATTTGTAAAAATCCCCGCCACAAACAGAGACAGGGTTAAGGAGGTTTTTAATTGGTAAGAATTTCAGGTATTGACGTACCAAATGATAAACATATCAGTATAGCTTTGACTTATATTTTTGGCATCGGCAGATCAAGAGCTGAGACGATCCTAAAAAAATTAAATATCAGTAACAGCGTAAAAGCAAAAGATCTCAGTGAAGAGGAAATTGTAAAAATAAGGGAATATATAGAAAATAATTTTACAATCGAGGGAGATCTTAGAAGAGAGATCAGCCAGAATATAAAAAGATTGATCGAAGTAAACTCTTATAGAGGAATCAGACATAAAAGAGGTCTGCCGGTCAGGGGTCAGAGAACCCATACAAATGCCAGGACAAGAAAAGGAAAGAGAAGAAGTGTTGGTATTAAAAAAAGCCAGGCTTAAGTAAAAGTTTCAGGAGGTAAATTTGGCAAAAAAAACCAGTGGTAAGAGGAAAACAAAAAGCAAAGAAAGAAAAAATGTACCTTATGGGATTGCTCATATTCAATCTACCTTTAATAATACGATAGTGAATATAACCGACCTGAACGGTAACACCATTGCATGGGGCAGTGCCGGAGGACATGGTTTTAAAGGTTCCAGAAAAAGCACTCCGTTTGCTGCGCAAATTACGGCAAATGCAGTAGCAAGAAACGCCCAGGAGCATGGAGTCACCAGAGTAGATGTAAGAGTAAAAGGAGTAGGATCCGGCAGGGAAACTGCCGTAAGATCTCTCCAGGCAGCTGGCCTGGAAATCGGAAATATAATAGATGTAACCCCCGTACCTCATAACGGCTGCAGACAGTCGAAGAGGAGAAGGGTATAAAAAAATAAAAAAGGAGTTATTATAGATGTCAATGGCTAAAATATCTGCCTGCAAGCAGTGCAGAAGGGAAAAAGAAAAATTATTTTTAAAGGGACAGAGATGTTTTTCCGATAAATGTGCTGTAGAAAAAAAACCATACGTGCCGGGTCAGAAAGCTAAGAGAAGAATGAT
Source organism: uncultured Actinomycetota bacterium (assembly GCA_964649405.1). GTDB lineage: Bacteria > Actinomycetota > Humimicrobiia > Humimicrobiales > Humimicrobiaceae > Hydromicrobium. The sequence goes on along the minus strand of CAZYQD010000006.1, from coordinate 10,990 downwards.
AGAAACCGAATATTATGCTCAGTTGAGAGAAAAGCAGAAAGCCAAGAGATATTACGGGGTATGGGAGCAGCAATTTAGAAATTATTATAAAAGAGCAGTAAAAAGAAGAGGGGTAACCGGAGAGATACTCCTTCAGCTTCTGGAAACGAGACTCGATAATGTTGTTTATACGATGGGATTTGCCACTTCCAGAGCACAGGCAAGACAGTTTATTAGCCATGGACATATTCAGGTTAATGGTAAAAAAGTTGATAGGCCCTCATACCAATTAAAAGAGGGAGATGAAATAAGTATTGCAGAAGCCAGCAAGGAAATAGCTCCTATAATGGAAGCAAAAGAGAGTGGTGGAAGTCTGACCATACCTGAATGGCTTGAAGTCGATCTGGATAAGCTGAAAGGAAGACTCGTAAGATACCCGGAACGGGATGAAATAAAAGTTCCTGTAAAAGAGCAAGTGATAGTGGAACTTTATTCTAAGTAATTTGAATATTCGTTTGAATATTCTTTTCTTTAGGAGGTAGACGCAAATTGCTAAAAATGCATAAACCCAATGTGAGCATTAAGCATGAAGATGATTTTTTAGGTGAATTTATTATTGAACCATTGGAAAGAGGATTTGGACACACTCTGGGTAATTCGATAAGAAGGGTCCTGCTTTCATCTATAGAAGGAGTTGGAATCACAAGGATCAGATTAGAAAATATTATGCATGAGTTTTCGACTCTGGATGGGATGAAAGAAGATATAATTGAATTCATTGCTAATCTTAAAGGTGTTGTTTTTAAGATGGAGAGCGATGAACCGGTACTGTTGAAACTTGAAAAGAAAGGTCCGGGGACCGTCAAGGCTTCGGATATAAAACTTTCATCTGATGTAGAGGTAATAAATCCTGACCAGTATATTTGTACCCTGACCAAAAAAGGTAAATTAGATGCAGAAATAAGACTGGAGAAAAATAAAGGTTATAAGAATGCAGAAGAAAATGCAGTGGAAGGAGAACCTCTGGGCGTAATACCTATCGATACCATATTTTCACCGGTAAGACTTGTTCAATTCAAAGTCGAAAACACAAGAGTGGGCCAGGTGACTAATTTTGATAAACTTTCCATAAGCATCAAAACCAATGGCAGCGTCAAACCGGAAGATGCTTTGAGTCAGGCGTCTAAAATCATTAATGACTATATGGCGCTTCTAATAGATTTATCCGACAAAGAAAGTAAAGATGAACCAATTTTCGAAGAAATCGAACAGGAAGATAAAAAACAGGTATATCCTTCAATAGAAGAACTTGAACTCTCGGTAAGGGCATATAACTGTCTTAAGAGAGAGGGAATCGATTCAGTAGAAAAGCTTCTGGAATACAGCGAAGACGAGCTTCTTGATATAAGAAATTTTGGTCAGAAGTCTATTCAGGAAGTAAAAGATAAAATAAAAGAACTGGGATTATCCTTTAAGCAAAAATAAAAATCGGGGAGAAGCAGGATATGGTTATACCTAAAAGAGGTAGAAGATTTGGCGGAAGCAGCAGCAATCAAAAAGCAATTATGAGAAATTTAGCCATTTCATTATTTGAAAATGGAAAAATAAAGACTACGGTGACAAAAGCCAAGTTTTTACGTAGTTTTGTAGATAAACTTATAACCACCGCTAAAAAGGATAATCTGGCTGCCAGAAGACAATGCATTAAATTGCTTGGTAATACCAGCGCGGTGCAGAAATTATTCAATGAAATAGCTCCCGGGATGTATGAGAGATCCAGTGGATTTACAAGGATCGTCAAATACAAGAAAAGATTAGGGGATGGTGCCGAACTGGCGATAATGGAGCTGCTGGTAAAGTAAAAGCGGAATCAATGTTGTTTTGAAAATCGTAAATTATAAGTCGTAAGATGATAAATAACTACATGGCTGTTTTAGAATATGACGGGACCAATTATCGCGGATTTCAAATACAGCCAGGTGGAGTTAATACTATACAGGGAGAACTGGTACCTGTTCTTTCAAAAATCTTGAACGAGAAAATAGACATTCAGTATGCCGGAAGAACTGATGCAGGGGTTCATGCAAAGTATCAGGTAATTAATTTTAGAACCAGTAAAGAACTGGATATTTATAGAATATTATGGTCCACCAATAGTTTGCTCCCTGATGATATAGTTATTAAAAAAATTGAAAAAGTAAGTCCTTCTTTTGATGCCAGAAGGGATGCAGGTTTACGAGAATACAGCTATTTTGTTGTAAATAAAGGGTATCAAAGTGTTTTTTTGAAAAAGTACAGTATCCTTATAGCAAGGAAATTAGATATTAGGTCGATGAAAAAAGCTGCCAGGATGTTTCCAGGAGTAAAAGATTTCGCATCTTTTTGTAATGTGGAATGTCTTAATGGAAATACGGTCAGGAAAGTATACAGGTTTACGATTGAAAAAACCAGGGATGATCTTGTGATCTTTAAAATAGCGGCGAATTCGTTCTTGTATAATATGACCAGGGTCATAGTCGGAACTGTACTTGAAGTAGGAAGCGGGCAGAGAGAAATCTCAAGCATAAGCGAAGCTTTAAAAAAAAGAGATAGAAAATTTGCCGGAGAAATAGTACCGGCAAAGGGCCTTTTTCTTACGAGGGTCGAATATTAGGTAACTGGAGGAAAAAATGGTAAAACCGGGGCTCAAAACATTTAACTTAAAAAAAGAAGAAATCAAGAAAAAGTGGTTTCTGATAGATGCGAAAGATAAAAATCTGGGGCGTTTATGCACGGGAATAGCCAAAATCTTAAGAGGCAAAAATAAACCAACTTTTACACCGCATCTGGATTGTGGTGATTTTGTCATAGTCATCAATGCAGACAAGGTAAAGGTTACCGGAAATAAGCTTAAAAACAAGAATTATTACAGACATTCCGGATATGTAGGGAATCTTAAAGTTACCAGTCTGGAAAAAATGATGGAGAAATCACCGGAGTTTGTTTTAAGAAATGCAGTAAAAGGAATGCTGCCCCATAACATTCTGGGTAAGAAAATAATTAAGAAATTAAAAATATATAAGGGTGAAAATAATCCGCATGCTGTGCAAAAACCTGAAAAAATTGATTTGTAAAAAGGAGAATTAATTTGGCAAAAGAGGTAGTTTATAGTGCAACCGGTAAGAGAAAGCGATCGGTAGCAAAAGTAAGACTGGTGCCGGGAGAAGGAAAAATCACTGTTAATTCGAGGGATTTAAAAGAATATTTTAGAAGAGACTCTCTTATAACTGTCATTACGGAACCTTTTAAGGTTACCAATACCGAGAATGCTTATGATGTTATTGCAGATTTGTCAGGAGGGGGAATATCAGGTCAGGCAGGAGCGTTGCGTCATAGTATTTCAAAAGCACTGCTTGAAATCAATGAAGAATATAGGCCGTTACTTAAAAGAGAAGGTTTTCTGACCAGGGATTCAAGGATCACAGAAAGAAAAAAATACGGTCTCAAGAAAGCCAGAAAAAGACCCCAGTTCTCTAAAAGATAATTATCTTTTCTTAATGAGTTATCCCTGCTTAAAAATATACCTGGATAAAATTTCTTATAATAGTGAGATAATCAATATGCGATGCGCCGGCCTTGGTATATCTGTGGTCGGTGTTACAAAATGTGTATTGGGAGATATCAAAATCGCAGAGGCAATGAAAAAATCCGGTATTACTGTTTTTGGAGACAGCCGGTTGGAAAATCTCAAGAAATTAAGGAATTTTTACGGGGAAGATCAGCAGCTTATAATGCTCAGGAGTCCCATGCCCGGTGAAGTCGAGGACTTAGTCGGGATTTGCGATATAAGCTTGAATACTCAGTTAAAAACACTGGAAATAATAGAAAAAATCTGCCGCGAGAAGAAGATAAAGCATCGTATAATAGTCATGGTTGAAACAGATGACAGAAGAGAAGGGCTGCTTCCGGGAGAAGTAGTAGATTTTTGTAAGAAGACAGTGGATATTTTCCCATCTATCGAATTATACGGTTTGGGGACAAATGCAAGGTGTGTCACTAAAAACGGTCCGGAACCGGAAAGCTTAAAAATGCTTGTAGATCTAGGCCAGGATGTTAAAAAGGTCACAGGGATAACTATACCGGTAATTTCGGGTGGAAATTCAAGTGTCTGGAATTTAATAGAAGAAGGTTCGATTTCTGAAGGGGTCAATCAGGTAAGGATAGGTGAAGCTATCCTCCTGGGGCATAATACTGTAAATTACGAGACTATCAGAGGAGCATTTACGGACTCGTTTATTCTGGAAGCCGAAATAATAGAAGTCAAAAAAAGAAATGATGATATATATAAAGTGATATTGGCACTGGGACTTCAGGATGCAAACAGTAAGAATATTCACTGCCGCAGCGATTATTTGAATGTCGTAAACCAGAGCAGCGACCACACTATTTTAAGTGTAAAGGAAGAAAGACTAAAGAAACACGGAGAAGATGCTTCAAATCTTGAAGCAGGCGGAATAATTTCTTTTAATCTTGATTATTTTGGTTTATTATCCTGTATGACCTCACCATTTGTTAAGAAAAAGTACATAGAAGGATGATTTATAAAAAGGAGTAGCAATGCTTAAGTCCGAAGATTTCTTTGATCTTTCCCAGACAAGGTTCAAAAACCTTTTCGAAGACACTGAATATGTATGGGATGCCCTTAAAAAACTAAAAAAATACATCGGGGATAATATCATACCGAATGTTTCTGATTTAAGAAAAAAAGGCGAAATATTCATGAACAAAACTCTGGTCCTATATGATGATAAAGTTATCGAATCAGGGTTCGATATCAGTATATCAAAAAAGAAGCTTGTCGTAGAGAAAGATGGGGAGATTCTCGATGGTGCAAGTGTGATTTATGCTGGTGCCATCCTTATGGATAATGAAATATATATCGGGAAAGGCACAATTATAGAACCAGGTGCATTGATAAAAGGACCGGCTATTATTGGTGATAATACAGAAATACGCCAGGGAGCATATTTAAGAGGTGATATACTTGTCGGAGACGGATGTATGGTCGGGCATACAACTGAATTAAAATCCTCTGTAATGCTTGGGGAAAGTAAAGCGGGACATTTTGCATATATTGGAGATAGTATTCTTGGTAAAGTAAATCTGGGTGCAGGAACAAAACTGGCAAATTTAAAGATAGTCGAATCAGATGTCGTGATTAGCATAGAAGGCAAAAAATACGAAACGGGTTTAAGGAAATTCGGGGCAATACTTGCAGATGGCGTAGAAACGGGATGTAATAGCGTTACAACTCCGGGTACCATACTCGGGAAAGATGTACTCTTATACCCGAATACGACTGCAAGGGGCTACTATCCTCCGAAAACTATAATAAAATTGAAACAGACACAAATATTAAAAAAAAGATTATAGCTTTATAAGTGTTGAAATCAGGAAGATAAACAGTGACTATAAAAAAGGAGATAAAGATATGAGTAAGTTATTCGGAACAGATGGAATCAGAGGAGTTGCGAATCAATATCCAATAACTCCTGACATGGTTGCGCAAATCGGGCAAGCCACTGCTTATATATTAAAAAAAAGAGAACACCGGTCGAGGATTGTCATAGGCAAAGACACAAGACTTTCCGGTTATATGATAGAAAGCGCTCTTGTATCGGGTATATGTTCAATGGGGACAGATGTAATACTTATTGGTCCCGTACCCACACCCGGTATAGCTTTTTTGACCATTAACCTGAATGCCGATGCAGGAATAGTTATTTCCGCGTCACATAATCCCTATCAGGATAATGGAATCAAAATATTTTCAAAAGACGGATATAAGTTGAACGATGAAGCAGAATTGAAAATCGAAGAGCTTATACTGTCACAGAAACTTCCGACTCTTCTTACAAATGCCGAAAACCTTGGTCATGTTTATAGAGAAGAAGATGCCAGTGGAAGGTATATCGTATTTCTCAAATATTCTTTTCCCGCTGGTCTTAATCTCGAAGGAATGAAGATCGTACTTGATTGTGCAAATGGAGCCACTTATAAAGTCGCCCCCACACTCTTCAGGGAAATGAGGGCCGAGATCATTGCTTTAAATATAAGCCCGGATGGGCAGAATATAAATCTGAATTGCGGTTCTCTATATCCCGAGACTCTTGCAAAAAAAGTAGTCGAATCCGGGGCAGATATTGGGCTTGCTTTTGACGGTGACGGAGACAGACTGATAGCAATAGATGAAAAAGGCGATATAGTCAGTGGCGATAAGATAATTGCAATTTGTACAAAGAAATTAAAGGAAGAAGGCAAGCTGAAGAATAACACGGTAATTACAACCGTGATGAGCAATCTGGGACTCTCCGTTGCATTCCAGGAGATGGATATAAAGAATGTGTCAACAAAAGTCGGCGACAGATATGTTCTCGAAGAAATGATAAAAAATGACAGTATTATTGGGGGAGAAGATTCAGGACATGTAATTTTTAAGGAACATCATACTACGGGAGATGGTATTTTAACTGCATTGCAGCTTTTATCTGTTATGAAAAAAGATAAAAAAACACTTTCGGAACTAGCAAGGATTGTGAAGACATTCCCTCAGGTTTTAATAAATGTAAAGGTCAAAAGGAAAGCTCCGCTTGAAGAAATACCAGAACTGAAGAGTATAATTGCAGAAGTCGAAAAGGAACTCACTGGTAAAGGCAGGGTCCTTGTAAGATATTCCGGTACCCAGTCTATTTGCAGAGTAATGCTGGAAGGCCCCAATAAAAGCGATACAGAAAGACTTGCAGATAAAATAGCAAAAGTGGTGGAAGATAAATTAAATTAATGAACTAGCTATTATAATCAGACAGACACAGAAGTTTTAATTATCATCCTGTTTGTTATATAATCACTCTGAATTATTCATATATGAATGGAAATTGGAGAAAAAATGAAAAATAAAATTAAAAAAATATCATTGTTTTTTATAGTCTCATTAATTTTGATCTTTACGGCAGTGACCCTTTCAGGGTGCCTGGATGGAGAAATCGCTCCTTACAACACCGGAGAAGAAGGTTTAACCACAAACATGCAGAATACGATATCAGTAACAGGTTCTGGTACGGTTAAAGTTGTTCCGGATGAAGTCTTTATAGATATATCCGTAGTAACAGAAAGACCCACGACGCAGGGTGCGGTAGATGAAAATAGCCAGGTCTCCGCAGAGATAATTTCTGCGATAGAAAATTTAAATATTGAGAATCTTACTATAGAAACAACCGGTTTCAACCTCAATCCATTATACGATTACTCGCAGGAAAACAGACCGCCAAGGATTTATGCATATCAGGTTACGAGCACACTGGAGGTAACGACAACCGATCTGGAAAAAATCGGAGAGATAATTGCCACTGCAACAGAGTCAGGGGCAAATGATATCTCATCGATAGGTTTCGACCTTACGGATGAATCGAAGAAGACAGCAATAAATGATGCGCTCGCAGAGGCATCAAAGGATGCAGATGATAAGGCTAATGCAATTGCAAATTCAACTGGTCTGATAATAGGAAAGATTCTTTATATATCCGAGAACGAGACATCATATCCAGGGCCGCTTTTTTCGATATCAAAAACAGCAGAAGAAGGGGCCGGTATGGATGGGGTCACACCCCCTACAATTTTGCCTCAGGAAATAGAAATCACGGCAAGCATAAATATCGTGTATTTATTTGAATAACCATACAAATTTTTTACCTGTTAGACTTATAACTGGCTTTTAAATAAAATTTGACAATAAATACTGCGGAGGGATATTGATGTGCGGAATTGTTGCATGTGTGGGAAATAAGAAATGCAGAGAAATTTTAATAAAAGGACTCAAACGATTAGAGTACAGAGGTTACGATTCGGCCGGTATTGCCATAATAGGGGAAGATTCAGGCAAAGGTGAACGTTCCACAAATTTAAGGATTAATGTCATAAAGGAAGCAGGAAAAATCAGAATACTGGAAAAGGAAGTAAATGATTCAAAAATAGCTGGAAATTGCGGGATCGGGCACACAAGATGGGCAACCCATGGTGAACCGACTAAGATAAACGCTCACCCCCACCTCGATGGAAAAGGCAGTATTGCGGTTATTCATAACGGCATAATAGAAAATTATGCTGAACTAAGGGATAAACTTAAAAAAGAGGGACATAAATTTATTTCACAAACCGATACTGAAGTATTGCCACACCTATTAGAGAAATACTACGATGGAGATCTACTTTTAGCAATGCAGAAAGTAATAAAGAAAATAAAAGGATCGGGTGCCATTGTGGCAATTTCTGTAAAGAATCCGGGCGAAATAATCGGAGCAAGGATTACGAGCCCCCTGGTCGTGGGAATTTCAGATAATGGAAACTTCCTTGCTTCGGATATGCCGGCAGTGCTGGAATATACAAGGAATTTTATTGTAATAAATGATTTCGAGACCGTAAGGCTGACCGCGGATAAAGTGGAAATTTTTGATGGTGAGGGAAAACCAGTCAAAAGAGAACCCTTTAAAGTCGACTGGGACATTTTAAGTGCCGAAAAAAGCGGATATGAAGATTTTATGTTAAAGGAGATATTCGAACAGCCTTATGGAGTCAAAGAGACGATGAGGGGAAGACTGGTAGATGGAAAGTTGAATTTTGATGAACTTGATATGACACCGGAACAGATCAGAAACCTGAAGAAAGTTCAAATAATCGCCTGTGGGACATCATCTCATGCAGCTTTAATCGGAAAACAGGTTATAGAGAAATGGGCGAGAATTCCGGTTGAAGTGGATTTTTCTTCAGAATATAGGTATAGAGACCCGCTGGTTGAGGATAATTCTTTATTTGTAGCCATAACCCAATCGGGAGAAACCATTGACACGCTGGCTGCCATCAGAGAAGCAAAATCCAAAGGGGCAAAAATAGCAGCTCTTACCAATGTAGTAGGAAGTACCGTAGCCAGAGAATCTAATTCTGTGATCTATACCCATGCCGGTCCGGAAATAGGTGTGTGCGCCACAAAAACATATACTGCACAGATCATTGTAATGTATCTCATGGCTTTATATTTTGCCAGAGTCAAAAGGCTTGTCGATAAAAATAAATTTCAAGCAATAATCGGACAATTGGAAACCATACCCGATAAAATACAAAATATACTTGACCGCGCAGATGAAATAAAGAAAATTGCCGATAAGACTTACAAGCATACATGTTTTCTATTTTTGGGCAGGATTTTTGGGCTTCCCACTGCACTGGAAGGGGCTTTAAAACTTAAAGAAATTTCATATATTCATGCGGAAGGATATCCGGCCGGTGAGATGAAGCATGGTCCTATAGCTCTTACGGATTCAAAAACTGTGGTTGTAGGAATTATGCCTCATGATTCGGTTTACGAAAAGATATTGAGTAATATTCAGGAAGTAAAAGCAAGAAAAGCAACTATATTTTCAATAATCAGTGAAAGTGATAAAAATACACAAAAATATTCCGATTATGTTTTCTGGATACCGGAAACTCTGGAGGAATTATACGCCATCCTAACCATTATCCCTGTTCAATTATATTCTTATTACATAGCCAAAGACTTAGATAGAAATGTGGATCAGCCAAGAAATCTTGCAAAAAGTGTTACGGTGGAGTGAAGATTTATGGAAATATTCGGAGTTGGCACGGATATAATAGAGGTAAAAAGAATAAAATCTGCCATTAAGAATAATTCGGGGTTTTTGCACAGGGTCTATACCGAAAATGAAATAGATTATTGCGACAGGAAGAATAAAGGTATGTATCAGAGTCTCGCAGCGCGTTTCGCGGCAAAAGAGGCGGTTTCCAAATCACTGGCTGAAGGGATAAGCAAAAACGTATCCTTAAACGAGATCGAACTTATGAACATGGAAAGCGGGGCTCCTTATATAAAATTGTACGGAAAGACCTTTGAGTTTGTAAGGAGTCTGAGGATAAAAGAAATAAAAATATCGGTTTCAACAACAGAAAATTTTGCCGTTGCTTATGCAGTTGCAATTATATGATTTATGAGGAAGAATAGTTGTTAAAAAACAGCAGGTGATACAATTTTTTTAAAGATACCAGCAGGTAACATTCAAGTTGGACAAGTTAGAAATTAAATAGAAATGAGATTAACAAGAATTTTACAGGGCAGCAGAATAGCAGAGATCGATGCAAGAGCCATCGCTGAAGGAATCGATTCAAAATTGCTTATGAAAAATGCGGGCAATGGAGTTTCTAAAAAGATTATAAGTGATTTTGAAAATAAGAAACTAAAGAGGGCGGCCAGAGGTCTTGTTATTTGCGGGAGCGGTAACAATGGCGGCGATGGATTTGTTACAGCCGGAGACTTGCTCGATTATGGAATGAAGGTAAGTGTATTTTACCTGTCCCCTGTAAACAAATTCAGTTCTGACAGTTTATTCTATTTCAAAATACTCCAATCAAACAGAGGCAGTGATATATATCATTTAAATCCTGAAGATAATAAAATATTTTCCTTTTTTGAAGAAGAGATCAGGAAGGCTGATTTTGTCATAGATGCCATATTCGGGACCGGTCTTCATGGCGAGGATGTTCACGGGCCTTCTAAGGAGGTTATCGGTCTAATAAATTCAGCAAAGGAACAAAACAGGGATCTCGAGATTTATTCGGTTGATATCCCTTCGGGTATCGATTCCGACACCGGAAAGGTCCTGGGAACGGCAGTAAGGGCGGATAAAACCGTAACCTTTGGCTGCAAGAAGATAGGGCTGGTAAATTATCCGGGAGCGGATTTTGCAGGAGAGATCGAAATTGTCGATATAGGTATTCCGGAAAATTATTACGACCGGTATGAACGGATTTTTGAACCGGGTTTTCAATGGGTGGCTGATAATATTCCAGTTAAAGAATCATGGACATATAAACATAAGGTAGGAAATCTGCTGGTGATAGCAGGTTCGATTGGGTTTACAGGCGCTGCATCCATGACCTGCATGGGTGCATTGAGATCCGGTGCCGG
>CAZYQD010000005.1:0-25067 GCA_964649405.1 uncultured Actinomycetota bacterium | reverse complement strand
AGCTATATTGATATCCGCAGGGGTGGTGGAAAATGAAAGCAGTGATAATAGAAATGCATAAGGGCTATTGCATCGTCATGACAAAAGACGGGCAATTTTTAAAACAGAATATTCCGGTAGGAGTATTTGAAATCGGTGATGAGATCGTGGTCGCCAAAGAATACTCCTATGAGCCGAAGGCGATCAAAGCTGGCTGGTTGAAGAGCCTGTCGGTTGCATCTATGGCTGTGGTTGTGATAGCAGTACTTTCGATTTTTGGGGTATGGTATTTCAAACAGTATCTTCCTTTAAGGAATGCGACCCTGTTGACGGGGGATATAACCGAAGAGGCAGCACCGGAAGCAGCAGAAGAAGAAGTTTCCGGAGAAGCAGCCCGGGAAGAAAGTGCCGAAGAGTCCGTTTTAGGTATGGATGCCGATCAAGAAGAAGCGGTTAGTTTTGAGAAGACTTATTCTCTTATCGAAGAGGCGAAGGTCGAAGGCGAAAATATAGAGGGCGTTTTATCTTTTTCATATGAAGTCAATGATAGTGTAAGTCTAGAGGTCGAAATTAGAAATATAAGCAGTGTTTCGGGTTTTAACGGAACAGTTACACTTACAACGCTATTTGCCGATTATAGTGTGTCACAGGTAAAAATAATTCCTCTTGATGGTTTTGAACCGTCCAAGGTTAAAAAGGAACCGATTTTCCTTAAAGCAGGAGAAACCAGCTTAAGGCTGGAAGTAAACGGGAACGCTTACTAGGCGGGATTATTTATTGATTCTTTTCCTACCCCGGTTAATTTCAGGTATCTATCGTATATATATTAAGGATTTATGATATAAAGATTTATAAGAATGGTTCAAGGAGTTTTTATGAAAAAAAGTAAACTTGTTTCAATTCTTGCTATTCTCGTTATGATTATGTTTCTTTTCAACGCAGCTTTGCTTACAGCGTGCGCCGGGAAAGAGGATGGGGAAACAGCAGAAGTAGAGGAAGTTACCATAGAGGAGTCAGATGAACGCGCAGGTTCGGTTGATAAGAATCTGGTTGATGCCAATACAGGATTCGGATTCAATATCTTTAAAGAACTTACTGCAGAAGATGAGGACAGCAATGTATTCATATCTCCTTTTTCGATACTTCTTGCTCTTGCAATGACATATAACGGCTCAGTTGGTGAAACCAACCTGGCAATGGCCGAAGCTCTTGGTTTTAGCGAGTTTGATCTGGAGGAGCTGAATTCCGGGTTTCATGATCTTCTGGTAAGTATAATGAATGTCGACAGCGATATAGAATTGTCCATTGCAAATTCTATATGGTACAAGATGGGATACGATATAAATCAAGATTTTATCGATAGAAACAAAAATTACTACTCCTCGGAAGTAAATGAAATCGATTTTATCAAACCGGGAGTGCTGGATACTATAAACGGATGGATAGAGGATAAAACAAAGGGAAAGATTGAAAAGATGCTGGATGTCATTCCCCCCGACGCAGTGATGTATCTTATAAATGCCATTTATTTTAAGGGAAACTGGACAAATCCTTTTGATGAGGACCTGACGGTTGACGATGATTTTTACCTTCTGGATGGAACAGCAAAGAATGTTCCGATGATGAGTCAGGAAGGAAATTTTGCCTACTATGACGGTGATGGTTTCTCAGCAGTAAAGCTTCCCTACGGGCAGGAAAAGATGGCTATGTATATAATCCTACCTGATGAGGGAGAGGAGATCGATTCGGTTATCGAATCCCTGGATGAAGAGAGCTGGAATGAGATAATGCAGTCTTTTTCCGGTACAGAAGTTTCCCTGGTTATGCCCAAATATAAGATGGAGTACGGGGTGAAGGTTATAAACGATGTACTCACTAATCTGGGTATGGGAATAGCTTTCAGTCCGGAAGCAGATTTCAGTGGAATAAGTCCGGGTATATTAATATCCCGGGTTCTGCACAAGGCTGTTATAGAAGTAAACGAGAAAGGAAGCGAGGCAGCCGCTGCTACGGTTGTCGAGATGATAGAATCGGCAATGGAACCCACGGAGATAGTACAGTTTATAGTAAACAGGCCTTTCTTCTTTACAATTTCCGATGACAGAAGCGGAAGCATTCTTTTCATGGGGAAAGTCGTCGAACCTTAAAAAAGTGAGGGTTATAGGTGAAGCAGGTTATTATAGGCGAAATTAGGCATAATATATAAGGTGAGATATTATAGCTTAAGCGAGGTACTATGGCTGAGATATTTGAGGTGATAAAAAAAAGACGCAGTGTGCGAAAATTTACGGATCAGCCCGTGGAAAAAGAAAAGATTATAAAAATAATCGAAGCGGCCAGACTGTCACCATCAGCATCCAACAGGCAGCCCTGGAGATTTGTTGCGGTGACCGATAAAGAATTACTTTACCGGGTAGTCAGGGAATCGCTGGGAATAATCAACCGGTGGGCCCGGTCCGCCCCTCTTATCATAGTCGGTTGTTCAGTAAGAAAGAGTCTGTTTTCTCACTATATAGGAGAAGCAATAATCAGGGTCCAATACCACCTGATCGATGTTGCCATTGCCCTTGAACACCTGGTCCTTGAAGCCGAAGATCTGGGACTTTCAACATGCTGGATAGGCTGGTTTAATGCCAGGAGGTTAAAAAAGATCTTAAATATACCTCTGACATGGAAGATAGTATCTCTGATAGCAGTGGGATATGCACAAAAAGATTTAAAAACTGGTCCCAGAAAAAGGCTGCCCCTGGAAAAAATTTTGACTTTTAGATAATACTAGAGGATTCCTACAGAAAAAATATTCTTTGGACAAATGTAAAATATATTATATAATATTGGGGTATTACTGAAATAGTTTTACATTTTAAAATAGAGTAGTAGGGATTTTATATTAGAAGTGCGTAAATAAAAATAGGATTTTAGTCTTCTTTCCATATCTATTAATTTTCCATTTCAAATTCAAAATAATATATCTCTACGTTTCTTTTTATATATAGTAAATCAATTAGAGGAAAGGTATTTTTAAGTGAACAAGAGAATGTACGTGGGCAATCTGGATTACAATACTACCGACAAAGAACTGGAAGAGTTTTTTTCACAGGCAGGTACCGTTACTTATTCTAAAGTCATTTCTAGAATGGATGGAAAATCGAGAGGCTTTGGATTTGTAGAAATGGAAACCGAGGAACAGGCAAAGGCTGCTATCGAAAAATTCAACCAGGGTGATTTCAAAGGAAGAACGATTGTAGTTAATGAAGCCAGAACCCAGAACAAAGGAAATTTTGATGGCCCGAGAGATAGAAACTACGGCAATGGCGGTAGTGGTGGCTACAGAAGAGAAGGCGGCGGCGGCGGTAAAGGAGACTTAAATTATAAGCTCCGACAGCTCAGAAAGAACATGGGATAAGTTTTAAAATTTATACTTGTTTTTTTGCCTGTAATCTTCTATAGTATCTTTCTAGCAGAATACTAAATAAAATAATATTACCTTTAAAATAGTCCGGAGAGGCTAAAAAGGAATGAAAAGAATATTTTTAGAATATAAAAATAACGGATTTATTTTGACCTTCTTACCTTTATGGTAAGGAGGTTTTTTTATATGGGGAAGAGATATGAAAGAAAAAGCGCAAATATTAAGTGAAATTGATATAGACAGGGTGATAAAGAGGATATCACACGAGATCCTTGAAAGAAACAGAGGTTCCGAAAGTCTGGTTTTTATCGGTCTTCAAAAAAGAGGGGTGCCTCTGGCAAAAAGAATAGCGGAAAACATCAAAAAATTCGAAGGGACCGAAATCGAGACCGGAAAGCTTGATATCACCTTTTACCGCGATGATATCGGGAAGAATATAAAACCAACTGCCCAGATAACCGATATCTCCTTCGACATAGAGGGAAAGAACGTGATTCTGGTCGATGACGTGCTTTATACCGGAAGGACGGTAAGGGCGGCACTCGATGCAATAATAGATTTTGGAAGGCCAAGATCGATACAGCTTGTGGTTCTGGTTGACAGGGGTCACCGGGAACTTCCCATAAGGGCGGATTATGTTGGGAAGAATCTTCCCACATCGCTGAACGAATCCGTGGATGTCAAATTAAAAGAAACTGACGGTGAAGACAGCGTCACACTGGCGGAAGGGGAATAAATATGCTTGGTAAAAAAAGTATACTGGATGCAGGCAGCCTTGAACCGGAAGATATAAATCTTATACTTTCGAATGCCGATTCTTTTCTTGAAATATCAAGAAGGGATGTAAAGAAAGTTCCGACTCTGCGCGGTAAAACGGTCGTTAATTTATTTTTCGAAGCGAGCACGAGGACAAAAACCTCGTTCGAGATTGCGGCCAAAAGGCTAAGTGCAGACATAATCAATTTTTCCTCGTCCGCCAGCAGTCTTAAAAAAGGTGAATCTATAATCGATACCCTTAAAACCATACTTTCGATGAATGTTGATCTTATCGTCATAAGACACAGCGACAGCGGAACGGCTAAGATGATAAAAAGGTTTGTGGATGTTCCCGTAATAAATGCAGGAGACGGCAAATACCAGCATCCGACACAGGCTCTGCTTGACCTCTACACCATAAAGAAAAGATTCGGAAAATTCGAGGGACTTAAAGTGGCAATCGTGGGAGATTTCCTGGACAGCAGGGTGGCAAGGTCGGATATGGATTTATTCGAAAAGATGGGGATGGATGTGACCATAGTGGCTCCGACGATGCTTCTTCCCGAAGACTACTCGAAAATGAAGGTAAGACACAATATCGATGAGGTCATCGAGGATACGGATATTTTATATATGCTTAGGATGCAGTTTGAAAGACAGGACAGGAAATTTTACCCCTCGGTGATGGAATATAACAGATTCCTGACACTGGATATGAAAAGGCTCGGGATGATGAAACCGGGATCGGTGGTAATGCATCCGGGGCCGGTAAACAGGGGAATAGAGATCACAGATGAAGTCATGGATGCCAGCGGCAAACTGGGAGAAAAGATTGCAATCGAAGAGCAGGTGACTTATGGAGTGGCAATAAGAATGGCAATACTTTATTTGATACTCGGTTGATATCAGGTTAGAGATTATTATGGTTAATGGTAACGGGTGATAGCAAATGGTTAAGGATGATAAAAAGAACATACTTATAAAGTCGGGCACGATAATTGACCCTGAGAAGGGCAAGGAATTAGTTTCAGATATTTATATAAAAGACGGGATTGTTACCGGAATCAAAGAAAATATAAAAGCTGGCGGGGATGATGTCACTAAGATAAATGCGAAGGGCTTTATAGTTTCACCGGGATTTGTGGATATGCATGTCCATCTGCGCGATCCGGGGTTCGAGGATGAGGAAACCATCGAAACCGGAGCACTTGCTGCAGTAAAGGGAGGAATAACCACTGTCGCATGCATGCCCAATACAAATCCCGCAATAGACAGTGATGCTCTCGTCAAATATATTCTGGAAAAATCGCAGGATGCAGCCTGCAGGATACTGCCGGTGGCTGCAATGACGAAGGACCTTAAAGGCAAAGCTATTACCGAGATGGGAATCCTTTCCGAAGCAGGCGCGGTTGGTTTTTCCGATGATGGAAAATGCGTGGCTGATAGCAGGGTGATGTATGAGATCATGAGATATTCCACACAGTTTGGGCTTCCCCTGATACTGCATGAGGAAGACTACTTTATGTCAGAAGGAGGTCTCATGCATGAAGGATATTATTCATCTATGCTGGGACTTGAAGGGACATCAGCTTTAGGCGAAGATGTGATGATAGCCAGGGATATAATGCTTGCAAAAAAAAGCGGTGCAAGGATCCATATAACTCATTTAAGTACCAGGGGCGGAGTGGAAATGATAAAAAAAGCCAGGGAAGAAGGACTGAAAATAACCTGCGATGTGACCCCTCATCACCTGTTCTTTAACGACAGCTATCTTATATCCTTTAATACAAACTTGAAGGTTAAGCCCCCGATTAGAAGCGAGGAAGACAGACTGGCGCTGATAAGCGGCCTAAAAGAGGGAGTTATCGATGCAATAGCAAGCGATCATGCGCCTCACCTGGATACCGAAAAAAATACTACTTTCAAACTTGCAAGTTTTGGGACAATCGGACTTGAGACGTTATTTGCGGCAGCTTTCACAAAATTATGCGGTGAAGAAAAGATGAGTATCTCCCGGTTGGTAAACTTGATTACTGTTTCACCTGCAAAGATACTTGGTATCGATGCAGGAAAAATAGAGGTGGGAAAAATTGCAAATATCACGGTTATAGATACGGACGCAGAAGAAGAGATAAAGAGGGAAAGCTTTATATCTAAAAGTAAGAACAGTGCTTTTATAGGACAGAAGCTGAAGGGGAAAATAGTCTGCACAATAAGCAAGGGGAAACTGGTTTATAGGAGCGTGCAATCTTGAAAGCAATACTTATGCTAGAAGATGGGAAAATATTCGAAGGTATTAATTTTGGCTGCTCCGGAGAAGTGATAGGGGAGGTAGTTTTTAATACTTCGATGACCGGTTATCAGGAAATTATAACTGACCCTTCTTACTGCGAGCAGATTGTCACTATGACCTATCCTCAGATAGGAAACTATGGAACAAATGGCAAGGACATACAATCGGATAGGGTCCAGGTAAAGGGCTTTATTGTAAGAGAGTATCTTCCGTATTATAGTAACTGGCGGGCCGATGAAAGCCTGGAGTTGTATCTTAAGAATTATAGGATTATTGGCATTTCGGAGATCGATACCAGACAGTTGACGAGGCACATAAGAGTCGAAGGGGCTATGAAGGGTATAATCTCCACGGCAACCTTTGACGATAAAATCTTGCTTCAGAAATTAAAAAGTTTCCCTGATATGGTAGGAAGGAACCTGGTAGATTTTGTCACCTGCAGAAAACCCTATATTTTCAATCCAGGAAAGAAGAGCTACAGGCACAGAGTGGTAGTATATGATTACGGAGTAAAATTAAATATCTTAAGGTGTCTGTCCGATGCCGGTTTTAAAGTAGAAGTGGTTCCGGCATTCACGGATCCCAAAAAGGTTCTTGAGATGAATCCTGACGGAGTTCTTCTATCAAATGGTCCGGGAGACCCGGCAGCGGTAAATTATGCTATTTCCGGTATCAGGGAACTTATAGGGAAAAAACCACTGTTTGGAATCTGTCTGGGGCATCAGCTTCTTGCACTTGCTCTTGGAGCTAAAACTTATAAATTGAAATTCGGCCACCATGGGGCAAACCATCCGGTTAAAAATCTAGATAGTGGTGAAGTGGAGGTAACGACCCAGAATCATGGATTTGCAGTGGATATCGGTTCGCTTAAAAACATTAAAGTTACCGGTTACAGGGTGACACACCTCAATTTAAATGATAACACTATAGAGGGCATAGAGTATCCCGGGATAGGCGCGCTTACGGTGCAGCACCATCCTGAAGCGGGTCCCGGTCCCCATGATGCCAGATATATATTTGGCAGGTTTGCAGAGATCATAGATAGTTTTAACTAAAAGAAGAAAGAAATTTATGCCCAGAAGAAAAGATATAAAAAAAATAATGATAATAGGATCGGGCCCAATAGTGATAGGGCAGGCATGCGAGTTCGATTATTCAGGAACTCAAGGGTGTAAGGTATTAAAGGAAGAAGGATATAAGGTAATTTTAGTAAACAGTAATCCTGCCACTATTATGACTGACCCGGAGTTTGCGGACAGGACATATATCGAACCGTTAAGTCCTGAATTTGTTGAAAAGATCATAAAAAGGGAAAGGCCTGATGCAATCCTTCCTACTCTGGGAGGACAGACCGGACTGAACATAGCGGTTATGCTGGCAAAGGAAAAGGTCCTTTCAAAATACGGGGTGGAACTTATAGGAGCGGATGTAGAAGCCATAAATAAAGCTGAAGACAGGGAAAAATTTAAAAAATCCATGGCAAACATCGGGCTTTACGTTCCTCCAAGCGGATATGCGCACAGCCTTAATGAAGCACTGGAATTCAGCCGCAGGTTAAGGTTTCCGCTGGTTGTGAGGCCCAGTTTTACCCTGGGAGGCCTGGGCGGAGGTGTGGCATTCAATAAAGAGGAATTTACCGATGTAGTTACGAGAGGGCTCGATCTTTCTCCTATATCGGAAGTGCTCGTGGAAAAATCGGTAGCGGGCTGGAAGGAATATGAGCTTGAGGTTATGAGGGATAAAAATGACAATGTGGTTATAGTCTGCTCCATAGAAAACTTCGATCCTATGGGAGTGCATACCGGAGACAGCATTACAGTGGCTCCAGCTCAGACTTTAACCGATGAGGAATATCAGGTAATGAGGAACGCCGCCCTGGCTGTTATAAGAGAGATTGGAGTGGAAACCGGAGGTTCCAATATACAGTTCGCCATAAATCCAGAAAACGGGAAGATGGCGGTAATCGAGATGAATCCCAGGGTTTCCAGGAGCAGCGCTCTGGCATCCAAGGCTACCGGATTTCCGATTGCAAAAATTGCTACCAAGCTTGCAGTGGGTTATACCCTTGACGAGATACCCAATGATATCACCAAAAAGACCCCGGCTTGCTTCGAACCTTCCATCGATTATGTGGTGGTAAAATTCCCCAGGTGGGCCTTTGAAAAATTCCCCGGAACGGATATAAGTCTTACCACGAGGATGAAGTCGGTTGGCGAGGTTATGGCAATCGGGAGGACCTTTAAAGAAGCTCTTCAAAAATCAATCAGGTCCCTGGAAATTGACCGGTATGGGCTGGGAGCAGATGGAGTGAATGATACGAGCGAGGAACTGCTGGGTAAAAAACTTTCCGTGCCCAATCAGGACCGTGTGTTCTATATAAAGTTTGCATTCGAACAGGGAAGAAGTGTCGAGGATATATACAGGTACACCAGAATAGATCCCTGGTTTTTGAATAATATAAAGCAGTTGGTGGAATTTGAAAAGGTCTTTGAGGGCCGCGAACCGGGAAATATAACCAGAGAGCTGCTTTATAAGGCTAAAAGATACGGTTATTCGGATAGACAGCTGGGTTATCTCTGCAATTGCAGCGAGGATAAAATAAGAGCCTTGCGGAAGAAGATGAGAGTGACTGCTACTTTTAAAACCGTGGATACCTGCGCTGCCGAATTCGAGGCTTATACTCCCTATTATTATTCAACTTATGAGACCGAGGATGAGATTTTACCTGCGACAAAAAAGAAAATAGTGATCCTTGGCAGCGGGCCCAACCGCATCGGACAGGGAATAGAGTTCGATTACTGTTGCGTACATGCTTCTTTTGCCCTGCACGACGCGAGTTTCGAGACCATAATGGTTAACTGCAATCCTGAAACCGTGAGCACCGATTACGATACGTCGGACAGGCTGTATTTCGAGCCGCTGACATTCGAGGATGTTTTAAATATCGTAGAAGCCGAAAAACCTTATGGAGTGATAGTGCAGTTTGGAGGACAGACTCCTCTGAAACTTGCCCTGAGGCTGCAAAAGGCTGGTATAAACATTTTAGGTACATCACCCGATAGCATAGATCTTGCCGAGGACCGTAAAAGGTTCGGGGTTATGCTTGGAAAGTTAGATATCCCCCAGGCCGAGAACGGAACCGCTATGAATGTTGATGAGGCAAAAAAGATAGCCATAAGAATAGGTTACCCGGTACTGGTGAGACCCTCTTACGTACTGGGAGGAAGAGCTATGAATATAGTCTATAATGAAGAAACTCTTATCGATTATGTCAAAAATGCGACGGTTGTATCCAATGACAGGCCGGTACTTATAGATAAATTTCTGGAGCGGGCGATCGAGGTCGATGTCGATGCAATCTATGACGGAAAAGAGCTCTTTATCGGCGGGATCATGGAACACATAGAAGAAGCTGGAATACATTCGGGTGACAGCGCCTGCGTGATGCCGCCTTTTACGTTAAGTAAAAAGATAATAGAAGTGATCAAGGACCATACCTACCGGATGGCAAAAGAACTAAAAGTGGTGGGGCTCATGAATATCCAGTATGCAGTAAAAGATTCCGTTGTTTATGTGCTGGAAGCCAACCCCCGTGCTTCGCGAACGGTTCCATTCGTAAGCAAATCCATAGGTGTCCCCCTTGCAAAGATAGCCGCACTTGTGATGACCGGCAGGAAATTAAAGAGTATGGATTTCAAAAGAATCGATCCCACAAGGTTAAAATATTACAGCATCAAGGAAGCGGTGCTGCCATTTAATAGATTCCCTGGTGTAGATACCGTCCTTGGTCCAGAGATGAAATCTACCGGAGAGGTTATGGGCATAGACAGCAGTTTTGGAATTGCATTTGCAAAAACCCAGATCGCTACCAATCAGGTGTTTCCGGTTTCGGGTTCAGTTTTTATAAGCGTAAATGATAAGGACAAGGATGATATAATCGGAATAGCCAGTAAACTGGCGCAGTTCGGTTTTAATATAATCTCAACAACGGGAACCGGCGATGTTTTGGAAGAAAAAGGAATAAAATGCCAGAAGGTTCCAAAGATCAGAGAAGGAAGACCCAATGTCCTGGATATGATAAAAAACGGGGAGATCGACCTCATCATAAATACTCCGGAGGGAAGCGTTGCCAGGAGCGACGGATATTATCTTAGAACCGCAGCGGTCCTTCATAATGTACCATCGGTTACCACAATATCCGGGGCTCTCGCTCTGGTCCAGGGGATAAAAGAAATGAAATATAACTCTAAAGTCAAGGTTAAACCTATACAGGAATACTATTAAATGAAACTTTTAAGTGGAGAAATACTGTCTAATGAAAGATATGGCGACAATCTTTATAAGATGGAGATTTTTTCGCCGTATATATGTAAAAATGCGCAGCCGGGTCAGTTTATAAATGTGAAATGTTCTTACGAAGAATCCCTTGATCCCTTCCTGAGAAGACCCTTTGCGATTTTCGATATTGAAAAAAAATTCAATGTTTTTTCATTATTATATCTTTTAAGGGGAAGAGGAACCCAGTTTATCTCCCGGCTGGAACGTGGAGCCATGCTTGATTTTGCAGGTCCCCTGGGAAAAGCAGTTGATCTGGCAAGCAGCGGAGCAAACATGCTTCTTATCGGTGGTGGTATAGGTATAGTCCCCCTAAATCTCATCGCAAAGATTGCGGTCAAAATGAAAAATAACGTATTCTTTGCGGCAGGATTCAAAGATAATACTTTCCTGAGATGGGAAAAAGATTTGATCCGGCTGAAAATAAACTATGCCGTGATGACCGAGGATGGATCCTGGGGAGAGAAAGGTCTGATCTCGGATTACATATGGGACAATTTAAAAATGTTTGAAAATTATGATGTTTACTGCTGCGGACCCAGGGATATGCTCAAGACATTGCAAAATATTTACAAGAATAAAAAAAATAAAGTAACTGCCTTTCTTGAAGAGAGAATGGCATGTGGGGTTGGAGTGTGCGCCGGATGTGTTGTTAAAATCAGAAAAGGCAGCAAAGGATTTTCTTATCAGAAAGTCTGTGAGGATGGACCCGCATTCGACCTTGGGGAGGTGCTTTTTGACTGAGCAAAAAGGCTTGTTTTCGGAGGAACCAGCAAGACCGGGAAGCGGAATCAATCTATCTGTCCGGCTTGGAAAAATAAAGCTTGAAAATCCGGTAATTGCATGTTCCGGTACTTTTGGTTGCGGAGTGGAATACAATCGGTTTTATAATACTGCCATTCTGGGAGCAGTGACCACTAAAAGCTATTCACTCGAGCCAATGGAAGGAAATCCTCTGCCAAGGATCTGCGAGACTGCTTCGGGGATGCTTAATTCCATAGGACTTCAAAATGATGGGATAGATGTATTCATAAAGAAGGATCTGCCCGAGGCCGAAAAACTGGGAATAAAAATCATATTAAGTATATTCGGGCAGGACCAGCAGGAGTTCGATAAGATAGCATACAGGATTTTAAAAATCGAAGACATCAAAGAAAAAATAATTGCTGTGGAACTTAATCTTTCGTGTCCAAATATCAAGAAAGGAGGAATGGCATTTAGCGCCGTTCCGGATGCAGTGAAGGAAATCGTAAGTTCGGTCGGACATATCTTAAGTATTCCCATTATAGCGAAGCTTAGTCCCAATCAGGATAATATAATCGAAGCGGCAGCAGCCGCAAAAGAAGGAGGGGCTCAGGCAGTATCCATTATAAATACCGTTGTTGGTATGGCAGTGGATATAAAGACATTCAGGCCGGGATTGGGCAATGTCCTGGGGGGCCTTTCCGGTCCTGCAGTGAAGCCCATCGCCCTGGCAAAAGTGTACTGCCTGGCGCGTGAAAAAATTCTGCCAGTAATTGGGATGGGTGGTATTTTTAACTGGGAAGATGCCCTGGAATTTCTGGTGGTCGGTGCCAGCGCGGTGGGTATAGGTACCGTAAACTTTATACAATATGATGCGGGAAAAAAGATAATAGAGGGTTTAAGGAATTTTCTCGAATCAAGAAAGATTTACGATATCAACGAAGTGATCGGAAGGATCAGGACTTGAAAGGCAAAAAACTTTTACCAAAAGACAGGCTGATAATAAGTATAGATACCAGCAAAAAAAGTGATGTTATAAGTTTATGCAAAAAGATTGACGGGAAAGTTTCCACTTTGAAAATAGGACTGGAATTGATATACAGCGTTGGGCTTGATGTGATCGGCACCGTAAAAAGTTTTGGATACAGGGTAATGCTTGATGCAAAACTTCTGGATATACCAAATACGGTGGAGAAAGCTGCCAGAGCCATAGGGGATCTTGGTGCAAGTGCGGTAACGATACATGCTCTTGGTGGTTTGCAGATGCTTAAGAAGACGAGAGTAATGCTTGAAGAACAGGCAAAATCAAATACCAGATCCAGACCCCTTCTTTTCGGTGTGACCATTCTAACCAGTCTTGACGATAGTGATCTTAAGAGCCTTGGATTTAAGGAAGATTTTTATCATTCTGTTTTCAATTTGACTAAAATTGCGCTGGATGCAGGAATGGATGGAGTGATATGTTCACCCAACGAAGTGGAGAAGGTAAGAAAAAAATTCGGTACAGGTTTTTATATTGCGACCCCCGGCATCAGATTGTCCCAGGATGCAAAAGGTGATCAGAAAAGGATAAGCACCCCGGCGGAAGCAATAGCAAATGGAGCGGATTTTATCATTGTCGGCCGTTCCATAACAGGAAGCAAAGATACCGGTAAAACTATAGATTTATATTTAAAAGAAATAGAAAGGGCCACAAATAATGCTTAAGGTAATCAGTCAGGTTGAGGGACTTGATGTTTACGGAATACTCAAAGATACGGGATCGATAATGGAGGGCCATTTCAAATTGACCTCCGGCTATCACAGCAAGTATTATCTTCAGTGCGCGCGCCTTCTGCAATTCCCCGACATCACCCTTAAGCTTGCCCGCAAAGCTCTTGAAATAATGAAAAAGGATATCGATACAGGAAGTATAGATGCGGTGGTATCTCCGGCAATAGGAGGCATTCTTTGGGGATACATGATTGCTTATGCTGCAGGTTGCCGGATGATATTTACCGAAAGAAAAAACGAAAATATGGAACTGAGACGCGGATTCGAGATACACCCGGGTACCAATGTTATAGTTGCCGAAGATGTCATAACTACCGGAGGATCGGTAAAGGAAGTTTTAGAAATATGCAGGGAAAATAATGCAAAAGTAAAAGCAATAATAAGCATTGTTGATCGTTCGGAAAAACTCGAATTCGAATACCCGTATTATTATTTGATCAAGCTTGCAATCGATAAATACGAGCCTTCCCATTGCAGACTTTGCGGGGAGAATCTACCTCTTATTTACCCCGGCAGCAAGAAAAAATAAAGGAAATCTTTTAAAAAAATATTGATATTATATTGATATTAAGTACATATATTTATATACTTTAATATATCTAATTTTTTTTCGTCAGTGGGGGCTTTATGGCTTTAAACAACTTAAGTGATACAGATAGAAGAAAGGGCCTTAAGGCAGCCCTTGAGGTGAGACAAAAGAGAGCAGAAATTAAGGAACTACTGAAAAAGGGCAAAACAGAGATAAGATTACTTTTCAAAGATGTCAAACTCTTTGAAAAATATATAATAAATATGAAAGTAATCGAACTCGTCAGCTCACTACCCGGTAACGGGAAAGTAAATGCCTTAAAGATACTAAAAGATTTAAAAATAAGCCCTAATAAAAAAGTAGGCGGGCTGGGCAAAAATCAAAAAAACAACTTTAACCGCTTTTTTAAAATAGCTTAGACAGATAAATTTTCTATAACTTATGGGATCATCAGGAAAATTATTTATTGTCTCAGGACCCTCAGGATCCGGAAAAAGCAGCCTTGTAAATGATATTGTAAATGAACTCGATGATTTCATTAGATCGGTTTCTGTTACTACCAGACCCAGAAGAAAAGACGAAGTCAGCGGCAGTCAGTATCATTTTATAAGTAAGGATGAATTCGATAAGCTTGTAGAAAAAGATATGCTTCTTGAATGGGCTTCCTATGCAAACTATCAATACGGCACACCCAGAGAATTCGTTAATGAAAATTTAAATAAAGGTAAAAATGTGATCCTGGTAATAGATGTGCAGGGTGCCATGCAGGTAGCGGAAAAAATAAAAGAGACTTATTTAATTTTTATTACCACTTCTTCACTTAAGGAACTGGAAGAAAGGATCAGGAAAAGAGGAACCGATAGCTCGGAAGAGATGAAGAAAAGGCTCGCGATAGCAAAGGGTGAACTTGATCAGATGAAACATTATGATTGCATAATCGTAAATAATAATTATAATGAGGCTTTACTAAATTTAAAAAAGGTTCTGAATTCTCAAAAAGGAAGGAAATAACTTCAATGAAAGTTCAATATATAGATGAATATAAAAAGAGTATAGACAGTAAATATAAATTATGTATAGCCGCAGCTAAGAGAGCCAGGGAACTTGGGGATTACCTTTCCGCGCAAAAGAATATGGAAAGGATAAGCGTGGTAAAACCCTTAGTAGACGTGGAATCTCATGACCCACTGGAGATTGCCTTTAACGAAATAAAAGAAGAAAAAGTAACTTTCGAAAAGAAGAAGAAGGAATCCGAGTAATTTTGTCCCCGAATAAGTCAGTATTTTCTAAAAAAAAGATAATTCTGGGAATCACCGCATCTATTGCCGCTTATAAAGCAGCTTCTATCTGCAGCAAACTTACCGCAATGGGTGCCGAGGTGATACCAGTTATGACACCCAATGCCCTGAATTTCATCACTCCTCTTACTTTGAGCTCTATTTCCGGAAATAAGACAATCGTGGATCAATTCGAAAATCAGAAAAAGATTTATCATATCTCGCTCTCTCACAGTGCCGATGTTTTTTTGATTGCACCTGCATCGGCTGATGTGATCTCGAAGTTATCGTACGGGATAGGTGATAATTTCCTGACGACATCAGCAATATCCGCTACCTGCCCCGTGCTTGTTGTGCCGGCTATGAACGAAAGCATGTATCTCGATCCAGTGATTCAAAAAAATATCAATAATTTAAAGGAAAGCGGAAAATATTTTTTTTTAGGTCCGGCAAGCGGCAAACTTGCCTGCGGCGAGGAAGGACTGGGCCGGATGGAAGACGAAGATGTCATTATCGAAAGGCTGGGAGAACTTCTGAAATATAATTCGGATCTAAAAGGTAAAAAGATTCTTATCACTGCAGGTGGTACAAAAGAATTTATTGATCCGGTAAGATATATTTCAAATAAATCAAGCGGAAAAATGGGTTACGCTCTAGCCGGTGAGGCTTATTTCAGAGGAGCTAAAAAAGTAATTCTCATAAGTACCTCAAAGAACCTCGCGAAACTATATGGGGTAAAAATTGTATATGCAAGCAATACTGCAGCGATGAAAGAAGCACTGCTCGAGTATTTGGAAGACAGTAATATAATTATAATGGCGGCCGCCGTAAGCGATATTATTCCGCTTAAAAAATATGATTTTAAGTTAAAGAAAAAAGATGATATATTATCAAAAATAAAGTTTAAAGAAAATGAAAATATCCTGGAACTTTTGGCTGAAAAAAAGAAAAAAGACCAATACCTTATTGGCTTTGCAGCCGAGACTGATTACAGCGTCGAAACCGTGAAGGAAAAATTAAAAGGCAGAAATATCGACATGATTGTAGGAAATGACATCTCGAAAGAAGATATTGGTATGGATAGCGATTATAATGAGGTTGATCTGATAAGGCAGGATGGATCCGTTAAAAAACTTGCCAGGGACAAGAAGAGGATTATTGCCAGAGGAATCTGGGATGAAATTATAAAGAATCTAAATTCTGTAAAGAATCGATAGGAGGGACAATGACAAAGAGACAGGATTTTTTATTTACTTCGGAATCGGTTACAGAGGGCCATCCGGATAAAATGGCCGATCAAATTTCCGATGCCATTCTTGATGCTATTATTGCTGAAGATCCCAGATGCAGGACAGCCATAGAAACATTGCTCAAAACCGGGATCGTATTCGTGGCCGGTGAGGTCACCACTTCAACTTATGTGGAAATACCGGATATAGTTAGAGAAGTGATCAAGAATATCGGATACACCAGAGCAAAATTTGGTTTTGATTATGAGACCTGCGGTGTGATTACTTCCATAGGCAAGCAGTCTCCTAACATATCAAAAGGGGTCAACAATGCTTATGAAGCGAGGTTTGGAAATGGTTATGAAAATGAGTTCGACAGTCAGGGTGCCGGGGACCAGGGCATGATGTTCGGTTATGCCACTAATGAAACCGAGGAACTTATGCCTTTCCCAATTCAGTTTGCTCACAAGCTTGCTCACCGCCTGTCCGAAGTCAGGAAAGCGGGAATACTTACATACTTGAGACCCGACGGTAAGACTCAGTTGACGGTAAAATATGAAGACGGAAAGCCGGTTTCGGTAGAGACCGTTGTTATAGCAGCACAGCATGCTCCCAATATCGACATAGAAGCTCAGATAAAACCTGATATGAAAGAATTTGTGATAAAACCAATCATTCCCGAGCAATATTTAAGTAAAGATTTAAGGTTATTCGTAAATCCTACCGGAGAATTTACAATAGGCGGTCCGATGGGTGATACCGGAGTTACCGGGAGGAAAATAATCGTAGATACTTATGGCGGAATGGCAAGACACGGAGGAGGCAGCTTTTCGGGAAAAGACCCCTCCAAAGTAGACAGGTCAGCCGCTTATGCTTTGAGACATGTTGCCAAGAATCTGGTAGCGAGCGGTGCAGCCGATAGATTGGAGATAGAAGCGGCGTATGCGATAGGTGTGTCACACCCCGTATCAGTCATGGTAGAAACATTCGGCACCGAAAAGGTGGATGTCAAAAAAATTCAAAAAGCAGTAAAGGAAATATTTGACCTGAGACCTGCAGCAATTATCAAGAATTTGAATCTGCTTAAACCCATTTACAGAAAAACTGCGGCTTACGGCCATTTCGGAAGGCATGATAGGGATTTCACCTGGGAAAAACTGGATAAGGTTGATGAAATCCAGAGTTTTCTGGGCCTTAAATAATTATTTTGTTTTAAATGGCTAGAAATAACAAATATGCAGAAGTTTACATAGACATAAAAACCTTTGACATCGATCATGCTTTTGATTACAGAATACCCACTCACTTATCTCCGGAAATTAATATAGGTAAAGTCGTCCGGGTTCCATTTAAAAATAGGTTAGAGACCGGTTATATCGTAAGAACCAAGGATAAATCGGAACTGGAAGACAAAGAAATAAAAGATATTGCAGGCATAATTGATGTAAAACCTTTATTCGATTCGCAAAAACTTGAACTCATAAACTGGATCAGCCGTTATTATATACAGCCTATAGGGAGTGTTTTTAGATTTTTCCTTCCCCCCGGAGGAAAGTCCAGACGACTGGCCGGCGGTTCAGCTATCAAATTTAAATTCAAGGATCATATAGCCCTGAATGAGGCTGTGTATAAGAAGATAAAGGATAAGATAAACTGGAAAAAAAATTACTCGCAGAAAAAAGTAGTCGATTATCTGATCCTGCACGGTGAAGTATCAAAAGAAAAATTGATAACGGATACCGGTTCAGGTGATGCAAGTATCGCCGCTCTTGCTGAGAGAAATATTATATCCGTGATTAAAAAAAGGCAGAAGCGGGATTTCAGATATGACTACGATACGGACGGAACCTCAAAAGGCAAAAATATAGTCTTAAATCCATATCAACAAAAAGCATTGCTCAGCATAGAAGAGGCCCTTGATAAAAAGATTTTTCACAAATTCCTGATTGAGGGCGTCACGGGCAGCGGAAAAACCGATATTTATATTGCCGCCTGCAGAAAGGTTCTTGCCTGGGGGAAAAAGGCACTTATCCTCACGCCGGAAATTTCTTTGACTCCACAGCTCTTTTCAAGGTTCGAGTCCGAGTTTGGGTCCAGGGTTTGCGTATATCATTCAAATATGAATGATGCTGAAAGATATGAAAGATGGCTGGACATATGGAACGGAGAATTCGATATAGTGATAGGGACCAGGTCCTCGATTTTTACTCCCCTGGATGGGATCGGGATAATAATACTTGATGAGGAACATGACCCTTCTTACAAAGAAGGAACCGGGGTCAGATACAATACACAGGACGTGGCAATCAAACTGGGAGAAATACTGGGCATACCCGTGGTCATGGGCAGCGCCACACCGGATCTGGTAATGAGATACAGGGCGGAGAAAGATGATGATTTTACCCTTCTTGAAATCCCCGTGAAGGCGCAGAGCACGAGCTTTCCGGAAACGGAAGTAATCGATCTTAAAAAAACGGATCGCCTGAAAGAAGATCCGGTTATAACCGGCAGGCTGTTTACGGCTATAAGAGAGGAACTTGAGAAAGACAATAAAGTGATTATTTTCTTAAATAGAAGAGGATACAGTAACTTTGTAATATGCAATAAGTGCGGTAATGTCCCCAGATGTCCCGCATGCGACCTTTCCTATAATTATCACAGTGATCCTAAAAAACTTGTATGCCACCACTGCGGCAGGGAGCAGAGTTACGACGGAAAATGCCCCGTTTGTGGTGCTGATAATATCTTTTTATATGGTACCGGAATCCAGAAGGTCCAATCGAAACTTCAAATGAGATTCAAAGATGCACCCATACTCAGAATGGATTCGGACGCAACAGTTAAAAAGAAATCGCATCAGGAAATACTTAATAAGTTTATTTCTCCCGGAGGCTCGATTCTTATAGGCACACAGATGATAGCCAAGGGACTTGATATCGAAGATGTCACCCTTGTGGGGATTATCAATTGTGACAGTATGCTGGGACTTCCCGATTATCACATGAATGAAAGGGTTTATCAGCTTATAACCCAGGTATCGGGAAGAGCGGGAAGGAAGAAAAAGAAAGGCAGGGTAATGATTCAGACCTATAATCCCGAAAGCAGGGTCATGGAAAGTATACTTGCAAATGATTATGAATCATTTTACCGGCAGGAACTGGAAGACAGAAAGGAACTGGGATATCCTCCTTTTTCCAATCTCGTAAATATTATAATTTCAGGAAAAGATGAGAATATAGTAAAAAAAGATATTGGGGAGCTTTTTGATAGGATAGTCGAAGCTGCCGGAAATTGCTGCAGCATACTGGGGCCCGCTCCTGCACCCTTTCATAAAATAAATTTATTTTACAGATGGCATATAATAATAAAATCCAAAAACATGGATTTTATAAATGAAGCGCTGGCAAAAATATTAAAAAGATTTAAAAAATTCGATGAAAATAAGATAATTATAGATGTGGATCCTGTATGGATTTTATAGATTTGGGAAATGCATAATGGGAAAGGTATAAAATGTCAGTCAAAGAAATCAGAAAAATAGGCGATCCGGTTTTAAGAGAAAAAAGTAAAAAAGTGGAAAATATAGATGATAAGCTCTCAAGTCTTATCAAGGATATGATGGATACGTTAAAAGAAGAAGGTGCAGTGGGTCTTGCTGCTCCACAGATAGGGATAACCAGAAGAGTAATTGCCGTTAATTTTGACGATAAGATTAAGATATTTATAAACCCGGAAATCAAAGTTCTGAATAAGAAGAAGATAGAGAGCAATGAGGGATGCCTGAGTATTTATTCCATTAAGGATTTTAATGTCAACAGGTTTTCCAAAGTCAAGGTAAAGGCAAAAGATCGCAAAGGGAAAGATATCGCGCTTGTAGCAGAAGACCTGCTGGCAAGGATATTTCAGCATGAAATCGATCATCTGGATGGAATACTGTATATAGACCGTCTTGACAGAAAATCAAGAAGGGAACTGCTTACGAAAATTAGCGAGATCAAATCAAATATTGTAAAAAAATAAGGAGACTTCCTTTGAAAATATTATTTTTTGGTTCTTCCGAAATTTCGGTGCCGTTCCTGGAAGAAATACATAAATCACGACATAGTATATCCCTGGTTGTGACTACTGCCGATAAGCCTGCGGGCAGGGGAAGAAAGACCTGTCCCAATGTTGTAAAAAGCAAAGCCATTGAACTGGGGATCGATTTTATACAGATAGAGAAATTCGACGACATTTTTTTTGATAGATTTAGTAAGTTGAAACCTGATGCGGTGGTAGTAGCTTCTTTTGGAAAAATATTTCCCGGAAAATTATTCGAGCTGACAGCTGCACGCTGGTTCAATGTACATCCATCGCTTCTTCCAAAATATAGAGGTCCCACACCAATTATTAGTACACTGCTGAATGGTGACAGAGTGGGAGGGGTCAGCATAATCGAGGTGGTACCGGAAGTAGATAAGGGTGCAATATATGCCCAGGTAAAATTCGAAGTAGAAGCAGATGATAACCTGGACAGCCTGGAGAGAAAATCGATAGAATTTGGAAAGCCTCTTCTTGTTAAAGTTCTCGATCTTGCGGAAATAGGAAAGATAGTGCCCTATCCACAGGATGAGAAAAATGTAACTTTTAGCTATAAAATCACAAAAGATGACCTTAAGATAGACTGGGACAGCAGCGCAGAGAAAATAGTAAACAGGATCAGGGCTTTTAGCTCAAGCCCGGGTGCTTATTTTCTCTGGAAAGGTTTAAGAATTAAAGTACTTAAGGCGGCTGCATTAAATGATTCGTCTGCCAATGCTTATCTGGAGAATTTCAAGATCGATAAATCAAGGATTGATAAAGATAATAAAATCGGTCTTGTAATTGCGGCCGATAAGAAAACAGGAATCCTTGTCAGATGTAACGGTAATGAAATGGTAAAAATCGAGTTACTGCAGCCCGGGGGTAAAAGGGTAATGTCTTCAGTTGATTTCATAAACGGATACAGACTCGGGGCCGGTGAGAGTTTTGAATGAAAAAAAAGCCAAAAAAAGAACTGTAAAAAGAATCGCGGCTAGTCCCCGAAAAGTCGCTCTTCTTATCCTGACCAAATATTTTAAAGAAAAAAAATCACTAAAAGATATAATAAACAGTTTCTTTGAAGTTTATGAATTGTCCGGACTTGACAGGCGCTTTGTTTTTAATATTGTCAAAGGCACGGTAAGATATTATCTTAAAATCGATTTTGTACTCTCTTTATTTTCTGCCAGGGATATAGAAGATATCGATTTTACTGTAAAAAATATTCTGCGTATGGGAGTTTATCAGTTGTTGTATATGGATAAAATCCCGGATTATTCAACGGTTAATGAAAGTGTCGAGTTAACCAGGAAAAATGCTTCCATATCTTCCTCTAAATTCGTAAATGCTATTCTTCGCAAAATAAGTTCAACCACTGACATAGATTCGTTTATAAACGGAGAAATCAAAAAACAGGCAAAAGATGAGGTTGGTAGGATGAGTATCGATTACTCTTATCCGGACTGGCTGATTAAATACTGGGTGGACTGGTATGGAATAGAAAAGACTGGACTTATCTGCAGGTCGCTTAATGAAAATCCGCATACCTATCTGAGATTCAATAAAGAGAAAATCACAAGGGAAGAGGTATTGAAAGAGTCTGGCATGAAGTCAATTGCATCTCATGATAACGTATTGGAAGATTCCATAGAAGTTTCCAGCGTTCAGGATATTTCTGAAACAGGTATTTATAGGAGAGGTCTTATTTCAGTACAGGATTTGTCTTCTCAGATAGTGGTAAGATATTTCATGAATGCACAAATGGGCGAAAAAATACTGGACACGTGCGCTGCACCGGGCGGGAAAACCACATATATTTCTGAGTTGATTGGAGATGAAGGAGAAGTGATTTCGGTAGATATCAGCAGAAAGAGAATAAAAATATTGGAGAATAATCTTAGAAGGTTAAATATAAAGAACGTAAAGCTTATAGAAGCAGATGTGACAAAAAAGAATTTTTTGGAAAGCAGCAAACCTGATAGCTATGCGGGATATTTCGATAAGATTTTAATCGATGCACCATGCAGCGCTTTCGGGACAATTTCAAAAAATCCTGATGTAAAATATAACAAGACAATGAATGATCTGCTGCGGCTTTCCGAGCTTTCATTTAGAATGATCGTAAATTGTGCTATTTATTTAAAAACAGGAGGAAGAATCATTTTTTATACCTGCACCCTTTCATCCATAGAAAACCAGCAGGTTATAGACAGATTTTTAAAAGAATTCAAGGGGAAATATATTGTAGAGAAGCCAGATATTCCGGATAAGCTGAAATTGATTTTGGATTCAAAGGAAAATATGCCGGAAAAAAGTGAAAAAACCTGCTTTGAGATCATGCCGTATTACTTTGGAAGTGAAGGCGGTTTTGTCTGCAGCCTTTTAAAAAAAATAGTGAGATGATGAGATGATTGAATCAGGGACAAAGTGGTATGTTCTGGAAATTAAAGAAATTAAATCTATATTTTTTAAATAATGTAAAATATCAAAAATAAATGAATTATCTTTTAAAAATAGCAGGAATGTATATTTTTTCCAAATATTAAGATAGAAGGTATCTATTTGAAGGTTGTAAAATGGTTGTCCACAAAAGAAGCTAAAGAAAAAAAATGGATAGATGCAGTAGTATCCATTATTATCGGCGCAATTATAATCGGTGAAGCAATTTTATCAAATAGATTATGGGGTACAAAAACAGAACCATATGTCAGGCTGACCTGGGGACATTTGACTTTTCCTTTAATATCAGTGGGCCTGGTTTTAATATGGTATATTGTTATTAGAAAATATTCTTTTGCTTATCTTGGTTTTAAAAAAGCCAGAAAAAGATTCTGGTATTTTATTGCCCCTCTGGGGATGGTAATAGGTTTTGGTTTTGGAATTCCAACCTATCTTTTATTAACCAATTTTTTCCCTGTGCTAAAAGGGGGAGGTATGGCTACAATGCCTCCTATGCTGGGATATCCTCTGTATATTGTATTACTGGTTGAAAGCGTCAAATATCCTCTGGTTTCAGTCATTCCTCATAATGTTGCCTGGAGGGGAGCAGTATTTCAGAGTATAAACAGACTGGGCAGGCACTGGTTTTTAGCTGCCTTTTTAATATCCACTACTTTTTATATTGGATATCATTTACCTTTTGACTTTTCATTCAGTGCTTTTTATTTCAATCTTATCTGGAATATAATAGCAATATTCTTACTTATTAAATCGGATAGTATCTATCCCCCGATAATTTTTCATACATTTATAAATTATTTTGCAATTTTTTCTTCATGGGGATATTACATGAGTAAGTGATAGTGCTTTTTAATCTAAGGAAGGCAAGAATTATAGAATCATTTTAAAACTCATACTATATCAGGTAAAAATATGAATAAATTACATTTCAAAAAAGCAAAAAAGAAAGATGCTGCTATCCTGGCGGAGTATCGCTTCAAAATGTTTAATGATATATTTCCGGAAGACAATATGGGTGAAAGAAAGGCCGAAATTGTTGAAAAGTGCGTGCACTATTACCTGGATGATATAGATAACAAGAACCATTACAGTATCATTGCATTTATTGATAAGACTGCTGTTGGGTGTGGGACCATATTGCTTGAAGATAGACCGCCAAGCCCAAGACATAAGAGAAATCTACACGCTTATATCTTAAATATCTATGTAGATGCCGAACATCGAGGCAAAGGTATTGCAAAGAAAATTATGGAACACTTGCATGAGTATGCCAGGAGTAAAGATGTAAGAAGGATCGGCCTACATGCTTCACGCTTTGGTCATGGATTGTATAAGAATATGGGATACAAAGTAAACGAGTCCTATCTTGAGCTGGAACTTTAGACTATTTTTTTGACGTTACCGGAAGACAGACAGCTGGTACAGATATTCATAGTCTTTATCTGACCTTCATATTCAACCCTGGTCTTATGTACGTTTGGCTTAAAGATTCTTCTGGTTTTTTTATGTGAATGGCTTACACTATTTCCAAAAGATGTTTTTTTACCACAAATTTCGCATAATCTGGACATTTTTTCTCCTGTTTCTCCTATGTGTTTAAAAAATACTTAAATCAAAGGAGATTATTAATTTTAATTAATATAATAAATCAGGAAGGAATATTAGCATTTTATCGTTTACTTTTCAAGGTGAATTGGAAAGTAAATAAAAAAGTAATCAGGCGCAAATAGAAACAATTTTTGATAAGTAAAGTCTTAAGGAATATAGAAAATATCGAAGTTTTGAAGTGAAGTGTTAATTAAATAGAAATGAAGCAAGTTCTGGTATAGAATATTAAAATATTTAAACATTTGACTGAGGGAACTATGGTTAATGAAATAAATGACCGGGATTTAAAAAAAGTCATTGATATCATAATAGAAAATTTCAAAAAGAACGAAGCAAAAATCAATGATATGAATGTGTTTCCCGTACCTGACGGGGACACCGGTACCAATATGCTGCTTACTTTAAATTCAATCAGGGAAGAACTCATGAAACTTAATGATTTTTCCCTAAAAAATGTCCTGGAAAAAGCTTCATTCGGAGCATTGATGGGAGCCAGAGGAAATTCCGGTGTGATATTATCTCAAATACTTAAAGGCTTTTTTGATATTATTATAAAATATGACAGCATCAGCATAGAAGTGATAAGAGAAGCCCTGAAATCCTCAAGGAATGT
>CAZYQD010000004.1:3289-26125 GCA_964649405.1 uncultured Actinomycetota bacterium | reverse complement strand
TAAAAAATATAAGGTTTTATAATAAATCTTTTCGAAAATTTTAATAAATTATCAATTATGTATTTACACATATATATAAATATGATAAATTACCAGTATGGATATATGCATAAATGGACAAAGGTATTAATTATTAATAAAAGGAGGTGTAAGATTCAAAATTTAACTTTTATATTTACGGAGGGGGGTGAGTAAAATAAAAATAAAAAAGAGCGGCATTAGAATAAAGCTCTGGTGCCAGAAAGGACAATCTACTCTCGAGTACGCTCTGGTTACGGTAATTGCAGGAATAATTAGCGCAATCCTAATAGCAGTAGGCAAACCTCTAATAATCGATGTCATTTCAAAGGTATTTGGAAAAATAGCTTCGATGGTTTAAAACCCAATGAAGAGTAAATTATTCTCTGCAAACAAAAAAAATGGGAAACAGCTTTATGCTAAAAATAATAATGGATATAAATAAAAGAAAGAATAAATCAAAGATATCGGGATATGATCCGGATGGTCAGGCTTCACTGGAGTTTATTTTGATTATTCCTCTATTGATTTTAATAGTTTTAGCTGTTTCCCATTTTGGACTCGTGATCTTTCAGAAAAATATATTGGAGCAGGCAGCCCGTGAAGGAGCAAGAGTCATTGCTACTACCAATTCCAACCAGGAAGCGTATGCATGTATTAAAGAGATCTGTTCTAACTTGGACCATAGTAGGTTGGAAATAAAAGTTTCTCCGGAAAGCAGGGCTTCCAGAAAAGTCGGGGATATGATTGAGGTGATCGTCATATACAAAAATGCAGGTATTAAAGGTTTGCAGGGAATATTTTCGGGAAAGGATAGTTTTATAAATGCTAAGAGTAATATGAGGATGGAATGCTACTAAAAGAATTAAATACACAAAATAGGGGTAGTATATCTTTTTTCGTGCTGGCTGTGGTAATCATATTTTCAATTCTATTTCTTCTTATTTTCGACTTATGCCAGATTTTCGTGGCACGGGAGGAAACAAAAAATGCTTCGGATGCCGTTTCGCTTGCTGTTGCACAAAACCTGTTATTTTTTGAAGACTCTTATTGTAATATGATTGCCGAAGAATTGGCTCGAAAGAACAATTGTGTACTTGTTGAATATAGTTATGACTATGACAATGTAATTGTTACTGTAGAAAAGACACTCGATTTTATATTAATAGACAAGTTTATGACAAAAAACAGCAGCGTAAGATCGACTTCTAAAACTAATGTTATATACCCGTGGGATGATCGATTCGGTTATTGCAAGACTTATAAATTTGGGTACTAGAAATCTTTATTAAGATCACATTTAAATAATAACTTATAAAACAGGGGGATTTATTTATGAATTATGTAAATAATATATATTTGCTGGGGAATCTTACCCGCAATCCGGAAATCAAATATACAAATGAAGGAATAGCTATCACCGAGATGGGACTTGCTGTAAATAAAAAATGGACCGATAAAAATGGGAAAGAGTCCGAAATGGTTGATTTTTTTAATGTCACTACCTGGAGCAGCCTTGCAGAAAATTGTGCAGCTGCATTGAAAAAAGGAGACAGAGTTCTTATAAGCGGCCATTTGAACCTTAGAAGCTGGGAAAACAAAGAAGGTAAAAAATACAATATCACTAATATCACGGCTGATATAGTGGCTGCAAGTCTGGAGTTCGACCATGTAAGTATTCCGGAAAAAAATAACCTCGAGAAAAGCAAAAAGGAAAATATGAAAAAAGAAAAAGTTAAAATAACTTAAGTCCTGATAAAGATTTGTATTTATTATTTGTAATAATTAATATATATTTTTAAAATTAAGGAATAGATTTTAATAAGATAATTTTCCAAATTGCATTCAAGGATCAGAAAGGAACCGGAAAGTGAATTTCAGGAAATCCGACTATGAGAGTTATGACTACAGCAAATTCTGGGAAGATGACAGAAGATCATATGAGGATAAAGCTGAAAGAATGGCTCTCAGGAGATTGATTGCCGGAGTAGAAAGAAAGGACCAGATATTTTTTGACATAGGATGCGGCTACGGCCGTCTGTTTAATGAATATATGGATTTTGAAACCATAATTCTGATTGACTATTCACTTAATAATTTAAAAAATGCCAGAGACAGGATAGAAAAATTTCTAAAAAACACCCCGGAGAAATTATCATCCGTATATTTTATTGCAGCGGACGCAACCTCTCTTCCTGTTAGATCTAATTGTGCAGATACAATATTAACGGTCAGAGTAATACATCATCTGGGTAATCCTGTAAAATTTTTTGATGAGATTGCGAGAATACTAAAGCATAAAGGATTGTTTTTTTTAGAATTTGCCAATAAAAGGAATCTTAAAAACATATTGAGATTTTTTGCGGGGAAGATGGATACTTCTCCTTTTAACCTGAAATCTTCACAGGTAGGTGAGACAATATTGAATTTTCACCCTGACTATATATCGGATCTTCTCAAAAAAAGAAGTTTTACCATAAAGAAATCAATAAGCGTTTCAAACTTCAGGCTGAATCTCCTAAAGAAATTTCCTGGCGCGAAAACCCTTTTATTTTTTGAAAAAGTTTATCAAAAGTTTTTCTCCTGGGCACTTCTCGGTCCCAGTGTTTTCTTAAAGAATGTCTTGAATAAAACAGGATCCGAAGATAAAGGCAGAAATAAAATGGCCGGTCTCGAAGATATATTGATCTGCTCTAACTGCGGCAAAGATTCTCTTATTTTGAATGAGAATAGGCTCAAATGTAAAAATTGCGGCAGGATCTTTCTAAGAGAAGACGGAATCTATGATTTTAAGATAAAAGATTGAATCCTTTTTAATATTGATCCGGGTTTCTTGTAAAAGACAGCTTATCCTGTTACAATTATGCTACAAAGTTTCATTCGGAGCTACTCTATAAGAAATTTAAAAAGGATGGATTTTACATGGTCGAGAAAATATATTCCGAAGGTGTTATTTCAAGATTATCTCAATATTTAAAATATATTGTACAGTTAAAAGAGCTTGGTAAAAGGACTACAACTTCCAGAGACATCTGTAAAAATACAGGAGTCAATAGTGCAGAAGTAAGAAGAGACCTGATATATTTCGGAATAAAGGGCAAAAGAGGCGTTGGATTCAATATAGATGAGCTTATTAAATCATTCAATAAGATTTTGGGTTATGATAGATCCGTCCGTATCGCTTTGATTGGTGCAGGTAATCTGGGAAAGGCGATTTTAAAATACAAGATGCTGGAAAGGTTCGGATTTAAGATTGAAAATGTTTTCGATAATAATCCGGAAGTTATAGGAAAAGTTATATCCGGATCTGAAGTATTGGATATAAATCACGTCAGGGATATATTCAAAAAAAAGAACATAGAAATATCGATACTGGCGGTCCCTCCGGACTCGGCACAAAAAGTCACGGATATTCTTGTCGAAGCCGGCGTTAAAGTAATAATAAATTATACCTCGGTCCCAATCAAAGCTCCATCAAGAGTTAGAATTGAAACAACCGATCCTATTGAAAAATTACTACATACTCTGTATTATTTATCTCACACCGGATATGCAGAATACAAGTAATCTTCAAGGACACGGAAAATAAATTAGATATGAGTAAGACTAAAGGTTGTTTTATCAGTATACTGGTTATTTTAGTAGTGGTTATTCTGCTATTTGTGATTGTCTCTCTTATAAATCTAAATCCTGGCGGAAAAGATATACTGCTTCTTGGCATGGACGAAAGAGAGGATAGCAATGAGTTTAATAGTTTGACCGATACCATCATAATCTACCATGTCAGCAGCTGGGGGAAGAAAGATAGTCTAATTTCTATTCCCAGGGATACCAGGGTAGATTTGGAAGGTCATGGATGGAACAAGATCAATGCAGCTTATGAATATGGCGGGGCTGAAATGATAAAGCAGGAGATTTATGAACTAACCGGTATCGAAATCGACAGGGTAATGGTTGCAAATTTCGATGGTTTCAAGGGGATAATAGATATACTGGGAGGAATTGACATAACGGTAGCTGAACCTCTTCATGATCCCTTATCCGGCACTAATTT
Organism: uncultured Actinomycetota bacterium; assembly: GCA_964649405.1. Taxonomy (GTDB): domain Bacteria; phylum Actinomycetota; class Humimicrobiia; order Humimicrobiales; family Humimicrobiaceae; genus Hydromicrobium. The sequence continues at coordinate 22,053 of CAZYQD010000004.1, read as the reverse complement.
TGATCCCGGGACTTATACGATGGATGGGGAGCAAGCGCTGGCATTTGTCAGGGACAGATCATCAACATCTGGATCAGACTTTGATAGAGTGAACAGACAGAAGTATTTGCTCAGCGAGATAATAAGACAGAAGCTTAATTTTTCAATAGTCAGGAAAGCTCCTCAGATTATCAGGGTCTTGAATGCAGAAACCAGATCTGATTTTACGATATGGGATTTTGGTTCTATAGGATTTGTGTTATTATTTTCCAGTAAGGATATGAACCAGATTACGATACCTACCGAACCAGCTAATATAGATGGCATAAGCTATTTGATTGCGGACAAAGAAGAAGTTGTAAGTTTTTTAAATGATTATCTGAAATAAAAATATAAGAAATAAAAGTTGTATTATTGATCTTAAAAAATATATTCAAAAGACATCATATCTATTATTATTAAAGGGAATAAAATACAAAATTGTCAGAGGAGATATTAGTGGCCGGAGACGGTGATCTAAGCATAGCAAATATTTCATCTCTTACCGATAAGGTCGATTTTCTGCTGCAGGTTTCAAAAAAATCAACAAAACTTGATCATTTTATAAAAGATAATATACCAGGTGGCGATAAAAACTGGTTAAGTGATTTGAAAAGCTGGAAACTTAACAATAAATGGCTTTTGCAAATCTCGGATATTTGTCTGGCTGATTATGATCAGGTCTTTTATGATTGCGGTGAAGAACTGCTGGACCTTAATGATGTAAAAAATTATCAGACTTTCAGAGAAAAAATATTAGAAGAATTGATGTAACCCATATTGGTAATTTACCAATTATATAGATAGATATATATAGGATAAGATCCGTAAATATTTTTTACTATTAGGAGTGGTTATGATTCCCAGATACACAACAAAAGAGATGGGTGCTGTATGGAGCGAAGAGAATAAATTCAAGAAATGGCTTGAAATAGAAAAGGCAGTAGCAACGGCACAGGCGGATCTGGGTATAATCCCCAGAAAAGCTGCAGATGACATAACGAAGAATGCAAAGTTTGAAGTCTTAAAAATAAATGAGATCGAGGAGAAGACAAATCATGACGTCATTGCCTTTCTTACCAATGTTTCTTCCTATATTGGGGAATCATCCAGATATCTTCATTATGGCTTGACCTCATCAGATATCGGGGATAGCTCTCTCTCGCTTCAGATGCTTGAAGCAATGGAAATAATTGAAAAAAAGATCAAAAAACTGCTTGATATCTTAAAATCTCAATCCAAAAAATACAGTCATACGGTCATGGTTGGCAGAACTCATGGTATCCATGCAGAACCAATAACTCTTGGACTTAAATTCTGTATATATGCTTTTGAGATGGCAAGAAATCTGGAAAGATTGAAACAGGCCAGGGAAAATATCGGATATGGGAAAATATCCGGTGCTGTTGGTACTTATGCAAACACTTCACCGGAAGTCGAAGCGAAAGTCTGTGGTATTCTGGGATTAAAACCATCTCCTGCCTCTACTCAAATCCTTCAGAGAGACAGGCATGCACAGTTGATATCAGCTCTGGCAATTTGCGGTGCGACTCTTGAAAAAATTGCACTGGAGATAAGAAATCTGCAGAGAACAGATGTCAAGGAAGTAGAAGAACCATTTAGCGAAGGACAAAAAGGGTCTTCCGCCATGCCCCATAAGAAAAATCCTATTATTTGCGAAAGAATATGCGGATTGGCCCGGGTTCTAAGATCAAACAGCATAGCAGCTATGGAAAATATTGCATTATGGCATGAAAGAGATATATCACATTCTTCAGCGGAGAGAATAATAATTCCGGACAGTTTTATATTGCTTGATTATATGCTCGTAAAATCGATATTTGTCATCGAGGGTCTTAATGTAATCGAATCAAATATGAAAAGAAATCTGATGAAATACGGAGGCATTATTTTTTCACAGCGGGTACTGCTGGAACTTATAAAAAAAGGCATGAAGAGAGAAGATGCTTATGCACTGATCCAGAAAGCAGCTCTTGAAGCCTGGAACGATGAAGGGAATTTTAAAGAAAACCTGCTCAAAGAGAAAAAGATACTATCATTATTGACGAAAGATGAGTTAGAAGAATTATTTGATGTTAAGTATCATTTAAGATATATAGATAAAATAATTGGAAGATTGGAAAATATTTGATTACAGGATTCGTTCCAGTCGATAAAACAAGTTTATTACCTGCAGTAAAGATGGGAAAATAAAAGAATGATACAGTGGTTTTACCGGCTTGTAGATAGAAATTTAGAATATTGCTACTACATAGAAACCTTAAAATCCTTTACTAAATCTGAATTAGATATACTCAATTGGTTGCTTGCGGAAACATTTGAAGCAGAGAATTTCGGAGAGAAAACATTTCTTGCCGGAAAAAAAAGAAATATAATCGAAATCGGCCCAAGGTTGAATTTCGAGACTGCATTTTCGACAAATGCGGTAGCTATATGTCACACATGTGGATTGGAAAAGGTCACCCGTCTTGAACTCTCAAAACGATATGCTCTTTTACCCGAAACTGACCTGCCGCTATTTATAGATGCACACCACGACCGGATGACAGAATGTGTCTATCCGGGTCCGCTGCAAACATTCGGGACCGGTATTGTGCCGGAAAAAGTGTTTCCGATAACTTTGATAGAAAATGGTGCAGAAGAACTTAAGAGGTTCAATCGGAAAATAGGCCTGGGAATGGATGAATGGGATATCAGGTTTTATTATGATCTATTTGTAAATACCATAGGAAGAAACCCCACAAGTGTGGAATGTTTCCAGCTTGGTCAGGCTAATAGCGAACACTCGCGTCACTGGTTTTTTAAGGGTAAACTGATAATCGATGGAAAGGAAATTCCCGAGACCCTGATGGAGATAATAAAATCTCCTCTGATTAGTAATCCATCCAATAGCATAATAGCATTTAATGATAACTCAAGCGGTATAAAAGGTTACAGCGTTTGGACAATCATACCGGAACATCCCGGAATCTGTTCCGGATTTTATAGTAAGAAGTTTACCTATCATCTCATATTTACTGCCGAGACTCATAACTTCCCGAGCGGAGTAGCGCCATTCCCGGGAGCTGAAACAGGGACCGGGGGAAGGATAAGAGATGTCCAGGCAACCGGAAGAGGAGGACTTGTAATTGCCGGTACGGCGGGATATTGCACAGGAAATTTAAACATTCCGGGATATAAGATTCCGGGAGAAGATAATAAATTTCTCTATCCGTCGAATCTTGCTTCTCCCCTGAAGATTATGATCCGGGAAAGCGATGGTGCGTCCGATTATGGAAATAAATTCGGAGAACCGGTAATACAGGGATTTACAAGGACATTTGGTCTAAGGCTGCCAGACGGACAGAGGCGCGAATGGGTAAAACCAATTATGTTTACCGGAGGTATCGGGCAGATTGATAGCCGACATATAAAGAAAGAGAAACCGGAAAAAGGTATGAAAATAGTACAGGTTGGTGGTCCTGCTTATCGTATCGGTATGGGAGGCGGCGCCGCCTCCAGCATGGTTCAGGGAGAAAACAGAGAAGAACTCGATTTTAATGCCGTACAGCGTGGTAATGCTCAAATGGAGCAAAAGATGAACAGGGTGATCAGGGCATGTATTGAGATGGGTGATGGTAATCCAATCTTAAGCATACACGATCAGGGTGCCGGTGGACCCTGCAATGTGCTGACCGAACTTGTAGAACCGGCTGGCGGTAGAATCGAAATAAGGAATATCCAGGTTGGAGATAAGACCATGTCGGTACTGGAAATATGGGGTGCCGAATACCAGGAGCGAAATGCTTTTTTGATTAAAACAGAATGCTTAAAAATATTTCAGGATATATGTGAAAGAGAAAAAGTAAACTGTGAGGTCCTGGGAGAAATAACCGGTGACAGACGGATTGTGGTCCATGACAGCCGGGATAACACTACCCCTGTCGATCTCAACCTTGAAGAGATTTTAAGCAATATTCCAAAGAAAATTTTTTATTTGGAAAATATATCCGGGCAGTTAAAACCGCTCCGATTGCCCGGTGATCTCACTGTTGAGAAGATTCTTAAACTTATATTCAAGTTACCTTCGGTTGGATCCAAGGGATTCCTGGTAAGAAAAGTCGACCGAAGTGTGACAGGACTTATCGCACGCCAGCAATGCTGCGGACCGCTGCAGCTTCCGGTAGCAGATGTATCGGCAGTGGCACAAAGTCATTTTGGGTTAAGCGGTGCAGCGATCTCTATAGGGGAACAGCCAATAAAGATTTTAATCAGTCCTGAGGCAGGAGCAAGAATGGCGCTGGGAGAGGCGCTAACCAATATGGTATGGGCTCTTATAAGCGATCTCGAGCATATAAAGTGCTCGGTGAACTGGATGTGGGCCGCAAAACTTTCCGGTGGCGGCGCTGCACTTCATAGAGCGGCGGTTTCTATCAGCAGATTAATGAAAGAAATCGGTATTGCTGCAGATGGCGGAAAAGACAGTCTATCGATGGCCGCACAGGTAGAGAAAGAAATTGTTAGGGCACCCGGACAGCTTGTTGTCTCTGCTTATTGCTCGGTGCCTGATATAACGAGAATAATTACTCCAGATATTAAAAGTCCGGGTAAAAGTAAATTGATGCTTATCGACCTTGCCCCGGGTAAAAATCGTCTTGGAGGTTCGGCACTGGCTCAGGCACTTGGTCAGATAGGTAATGACTCTCCGGATGTTGCTGACCCTGTCCTTCTGACAAATGCTTTCAGAGTGGTTCAGAAAATTATAAAGGAAAATTTAATACTGTCCGGGCACGATAGAAGCGATGGTGGTCTCATGACAACTCTGGTTGAAATGGCAATGGCAGGAAATTGTGGAATTGAAATCAACCTGTCCAAAAAAGAAGAAATGATTTCAAGGTTATTTTCGGAGGAACTTGGTCTGGTTCTGGAATATCTGCCGCAAAACGAGGCAGCCATCACCGATATTTTAGATAAATCTAAAATTCCTTTCGTGATTATTGGGAAAACGAGTAAACAAAGACGGGTAGTTATATATCAGGATAGTGAAACAAAATTTGATATCGATACTCCTACTCTTCTTTCTTGGTGGGAATCAACAAGCGACAAACTTGAACAGCATCAGATTAATAAAAAGATGGCAAAGGAACAGGCAAAATATCACGACCGACCCGGTCCTTCTTATCGTTTATCCTTCCGTCCTGAAAGTACTCCCGGGAAGTTACTTAAGAGAGTAAAAAAACCGGCTGTTGCGATTATCCGTGAGGAGGGCAGTAATGGTGACAGAGAAATGACCTCTGCTTTTTTCTCAGCAGGATTCGAACCCTGGGATGTCACTATGACTGATTTACTTGATGGTGGTGTCACGCTTGATAAATTCAGAGGGGTAGTCTTTGTAGGAGGATTTGCCCATGCCGATGTACTTGACAGTGCAAAGGGCTGGGCAGGCATTATCAAGTTCAATCCGAAACTGCAAAAGATGTTTGATATCTTCTATAGACGGGAAGATACTTTCTCATTAGGTATTTGCAATGGTGCTCAGCTTATGGCCCTTCTTGGCTGGGTACCCTGGGAGGGAATTATCGAATTCAGACAACCCAGATTTATCCGCAATCCTTCCGGCCGATTCGAATCTCGATGGGTAACTGTAAAAATATCAAAAAGCCCTTCTATTATGCTTAAAGGTATGGAAGATTCAATTCTGGGCATATGGGTCGCTCATGGAGAAGGGCATCTATATTGCCCGGATCCCAAAATCCTGGCAGAGGTATCGAAAAAAGGTCTTGCTCCAATACAATTTGTAGATGACAAAGGAATACCTACGGAGAAGTATCCTTTTAACCCAAATAGTTCACCACATGGATTTACATCATTGTGCTCGCCAGACGGAAGACATCTGGTAATGATGCCTCATCCTGAAAGGGCATTTTTGCTCTGGCAATGGCCCTGGGTACCCGAAAACTGGAAATCAAGCCTGGAAGTTTCTCCATGGCTGAGGATGTTCCAAAACGCCAGGGAGTGGTGTGAGAAAAATAGTTAAACTTCCTTAAGTCCTTTATTTATTTTGGTATTTTATTTGTTATAATAGCTTTGTTTGTTTAATGGGATAGATCAAGAAAATAAATTTCATTAGCCAGCGAAATGATAAAAAAAATATCTGATAAAAAAATTAACGAAAAATGCGGTGTGTTTGGGATATTTGCACCCGGCAAGAAAGTAGCGGAAATAATATTTTACGGACTTCAGGCACTTCAGCACAGGGGACAGGAAAGTGCGGGAATAGCAGTATCCGATGGAGAGAATATCTTGATTTTCAAGGATCTGGGCCTTGTATCCCAGGTATTCAACGAGCAAAATATTGCTCCTCTGCAGGGAGATATGGGAATAGGCCACACCCGTTATTCTACCACCGGGATGAATAACTGGAAGAATTCGCAGCCGCTTTACCGGATGTTTAAAAACGAAAGTTTTGCCATAGTCCATAATGGGAACCTGATCAATTTCAGGGAACTCAGGAATGAACTGATGGAGAAAGGCATCATATTCGAAACAACCACAGACACAGAAGTTATAGCATCGCTTATAGAAAGCTCGGAGAAAGAAAACATTGAAGATGCAATCAAGGAAGCAATAAGCAGGGTCAAAGGTTCATATTCGCTTCTCATATTGACCAGAGACAGGATTTTTGGAATAAGGGATCCCCATGGATTCAGACCGCTTGTACTGGGTAAACTCGAAGGAAATTTTATTATAGCTTCAGAAACCTGTGCGTTAGATATCATCGATGCAGAGTTTATAAGAGATATTGACCCCGGAGAGATAATAGTGCTGGATAAAGATGGTATCAGATCACAAATGCTGCTGCCTGTTGACAGGATATCCATGTGTGTATTCGAGCTGATATATTTTGCAAGGCCTGATAGTTACTTACATAATAGGAATGTTTTTGAAGTGAGGCATAGATTGGGGCAGGAGCTTGCAAAGGAATCTCCTGCTGATGCTGATCTGGTTATTTCCGTGCCAGATTCCGGTACGCCTGCCGCAATCGGGTATTCTGCGGAATCAAGAATACCATATGCCGAAGGTTTTATTAAGAATAGATATGTGGGAAGGACCTTTATTCAGCCAAAGCAGGAAACCAGGGATATTAGCGTGAAGCTTAAATTAAATCCTTTAAAGGATATCATACGGGGTAAAAGGCTGGTAGTTGTCGATGATTCAATAGTCAGGGGGACAACATCGAAAAAAATAGTTAAGATGCTATATAGTGCCGGCGCTAAAGAAGTACATTTGAGGATTACATGCCCTCCGCTGCTTTATCCCTGTTATTATGGAGTTGATATGGCTACGAGGCATGAATTTATTGCCAATCAAAAGACATTGGAAGATATAAGGAAGTTCCTGAAAGTCGATAGTTTAAAGTATTTATCTATGAACGGTTTAGTAAAAGCTGTGGGCGAGTCAAAAGAAAAGTTTTGTTTTGCCTGCTTCAATGGAGAGTATCCGGTAGATATTCCCACGAGTATCGAATCCAAAAAGCATCCGATAGATGAAGAAGAGGAGAAAGTATCTTCGAATGCCTGAAAAAGATAAAGAGAAAGATAAAAAGTATTCATATAAATCATCGGGTGTGAATATAGATAAGGCTTCGAATGTACTCGGACAACTTAAAAAAACAATAACCTCTACTTTTTCCGATAAAGTATTAAGCGATCTCTCATCATTTTCAGGTCTTTTTAAACTTGATTTGAAGGGATATAAAAATCCTGTTCTTACTTCATCAACCGATGGAGTGGGGACGAAAATACTCCTGGCTAAAAAATTGGATTATTACAAGTTTATAGGCCAGGATGCCGTAGCGATGTGTATAAACGATATAATATGCTGCGGGGCGAAACCTTTATTTTTTTTGGATTATATAGCTTGCGGTAAGGTAGACGAGAGAAAAATAAAAACTATCATCAAGTCCATCGCCGAAAGCTGCAGTTATTGTGATACTGTCCTTATCGGCGGAGAAACTGCGGAACATCCCGGTATGAGCGAGGAAGATGATTTAGATGTTGCCGGCTTTGCAGTGGGGATCATAGAAAAATCAGCCATAATCAATCCGGGTCTTGTCAAAAAGGGAGATGTAATAGCCGGTATTGCTTCTTCGGGGATTCACAGCAATGGATTCTCGCTTGTACGGAAACTGATAGAAGATAAACAATTGGATCTTAATAAAAAATATGATTGGACTAAAGGCAAATCGCTTGGAAAATTATTCCTGACTCCTACCAGGCTATATTCAAGGGCAATAAATAAAATGATTAGAAATAAAGTTAGAATTCATGGGATTGCTCATATCACAGGCGGTGGATTTTATGAAAATATAAATAGAATAATTCCCGGGAATATGGATGCCTTGATAGAGGAAGGAAGCTGGAGAGTTCCGGCTGTTTTTAAGTTTCTACAGGAACTTGGTAATATCGATAGAGATGAGATGTTTCGGGTTTTCAATATGGGTATCGGAATGGTTTTAATCATTTCTCCGGATGAATTTGATAGAACGAGAAACATTGCCAGAGACATGGGAGAGAATCTGCATAATATAGGTATTGTAACAAAAGGAAGCGGTAAGGTAATAATAAAGGAAAGTCAGGATTTGGATGGTTAAAAGAATTGCTGTATTTGCATCCGGTTTTGGATCGAATCTCCAGGCAATTATAGATTACGATAAGGATCACGGATTAAACGGAGAGATAGCTCTGGTTTTTTCCAATAACAAAGATGCATTTGCACTTGAAAGGGCAAAGGAAAGCAAGATCAAGTCAGTTTTTTTGGATCCTTCAGATTATGTTACCAGGGAAGAATTTGATGAGAAAATAATCGAACTTCTGGAAGAAGAAAAAATAGACCTCGTAGTCCTTGCCGGTTATATGTTCCTGGTAAGCCCGATATTTGTCCGTAAATTCAAAAATAGGATTCTGAATATTCACCCCGCGCTTCTGCCTTCATTCAAAGGCACTCATGGGATAAAGGATGCTTACGAATATGGAGCAAAAGTAACCGGAGTCACGGTCCATTTTGTAGATGAAGGTCTGGATAGTGGACCAATAATAATTCAGAGGGCTGTGGATATAGACCAGGACGAAAGTATGGAGGAACTGGAGGAAAAAATACATCGTGTGGAACATGAAATCTATCCTCTTGCCGTAAAATATTTTTGCGAGGATAGATTAAAAATAGAGGGAAGAAAAGTTAAAATTTTAAATAAAAATGATATTTAAGTAGAGGGGAAAAATGAGAGTAAAGATAAAAAGAGCGTTGATCAGTGTTTCCAAAAAAGAGGGTATCGTAGATTTTGCTAAAACTCTGGAGGAGGCAGGAGCAGAGATCATTTCGACAGGTGGGACCTACAGAACCCTGGAAGAGGCAGGAATAAAGGTAAAGAAAGTAGAAGAATTTACCGGTTTTCCTGAGATGTTGAATGGAAGAGTAAAAACCCTTCATCCATATGTACACGGAGGGATATTGGCTGACCGGAGCAATGAAAACCATATGAAGGAAGTCTCCGGTTCGGGGATAAAGTTAATAGATATGGTAGTGGTGAATCTATATCCCTTTAAAGAAACTATATCGAAGTCAGATGTCACAATGGAAGAAGCTATTGAAAATATCGATATAGGCGGCCCGACTATGATCAGAAGCGCAGCCAAAAATTATAAAGGTGTAGCGGTAGTGGTGGATCCTCAGGATTATAAAAAAATACAAGTTGAATTAAAAGAAAGCGGAGGGTATATAAGTCCGGGAACTCTATTCAGGTTGAGTGTCAAAGCTTTTCAGCATACCTGTGAATATGACAGTGTGATATTTAATTATCTAAAAAATAAAACCGAAAGCTCCGGAGATTCAGATATATCTATAAGAGATTACCTGAATGTGGATTGCAGTGGTTCCGGTCAGGTAAAAGGGGATGATCTCAGGGATGGCGAAGGCAATTTCAAGGATAAGCTTGGTTTGAACCTGAAAAAAATTCAGAACCTCAGGTATGGCGAAAATCCGCATCAGAAAGCTTCTTATTATAAATACGAAGGTAGTGGTACAGATAATTTTGCCGGCGCCAGACAGCTTCAGGGTAAAGAGCTATCCTATAATAATATTATGGACGGTAATGCAGCATTTGGAATTGTCAGGGAATTTGCCATCCCATGTGTTGCGGTAATAAAACATAATAATCCATGCGGTGCGGCCGTGGCACAATCTATTTTAGAGGCTTATAAGAAAGCATATGAGTGTGATCCGGTTTCGGCTTTCGGTAGTGTTGTTGCCTGTAATATGAAATGGACAGCAGAGGCCGCGAGGTTTATGCTGGATAAATATGTAGAAGTGCTTATCGCTCCGGATTTCGATGAGGAAGCCCTTAAAGTCCTGACTGAAAAGCAAAACTTAAGAATCCTTAAGATGGATTTTAAACTGGACGCCTATATAAACAATTTGAATTCGGATGATTTTAAACTGGAGAAGGTAGATATTAAAAGCGTTGACGGCGGGATACTGCTGCAGGATCTGGATGAAGGGATCGACAGCAGAAAGAATATGAAAGTAGTCACGACTGTTGAGCCGGAATCTGGCCAATGGGATGATCTTCTGTTCGGCTGGCAGATAGCAAAAAGCGTCAAATCCAATGCAATAGTTCTGGCAACTGGCGGCAGTACCGTAGGTATTGGTGCCGGGCAGATGAGCAGGATAGATGCTGCAGAAATAGCTGTAAAGAAATCAGGCGGAAGATGCAGCGGTTCAGTCATGGCTTCAGACGCGTTTTTCCCATTTGAAGATGTAGCCGAGCTTGCTGCTAAAAATGGAATTAAGGCAATAATCCAACCAGGTGGTTCTATAAGGGATAAGGAAGTCATTGAAAGCTGTAACAGGAGTAAAATCCCAATGATATTTACCGGAAAAAGACATTTCAGGCATTGAGCTCATATTATATGAAGATAAAATAAAAAATCCCCTTTGTATTTTATTTACAAAGGGGATTTTTATTGAACGGCTTATTGTATTGTGGGCCCCAGTCCCCGGGGCTCTCCTATTTTTAATTCATCACCTGAAATTTTCACACCTTTACTATCTTTGATATCCGGTTTTAAAGGGTACCGTTCCAGGGTATGCTTTATTACATCATCAATATTTTCCACGAATTCCAGTTTTAACCCTTCTAATATACTCCTGGGTATATCATCAAGATCCTTCTTGTTTTTTTCAGGTAATATCACTTTTTTTAATCCTGCTCTTTTTGCAGCCAGTAATTTTTCTTTAAGCCCACCGATTGGAAGAACTCTACCTCTCAGGGTTATTTCTCCTGTCATACCCACGTCTCGCAATACTGGTATTCCGGTGAATGTCGATACCAGAGAGGAAGTGATCGCAACACCTGCAGATGGACCATCTTTTGGTATTGCTCCTGCAGGGACGTGAATATGTATATCGGATTTACTGAATAAATCATCATCTATCCCAAAAGCTTTTGCCCTTGAATGTATGTAGCTTATGGCTGCTTTTGCAGATTCCTGCATCACATCGCCAAGTTTACCGGTAAGTATCAGTTCACCGCTTCCCTTATAGTGAGTGGATTCAATAAGCAGTATATCTCCGCCTACCGGCGTATAAGCCAGACCAGTTGCTACTCCGACTCTATTCTTATCTTCTATCTCACTGGGCAGGATTCTCGAAATACCAAGATAATTTCTTACCCTTTCGGCACTTATATTTCTGGAATACTCTTTTCCTTCAACTATTTCTCTGGCGATTTTTTTACAGATATTTGCTATTTCTCGCTCCAGGTTTCTTACACCGGCTTCCCTGGTATATTCCTCGATTATCAAGCAGATAGCTTCACTGTCAAATTTCACATTATATTTTTCTATACCCTGCTCCTTTAACTGCTTTGGAATCAGGAATTTTTCAGCTATGTGTATCTTTTCCTCTGAACTGTAACCGGGTATCTCGATGACTTCCATTCTGTCCCTCAATGCAGGATGTATGGTATCCAGTATATTAGCTGTTGTTATGAACATCACGTTTGAAAGATCGAATGGTACTTCAAGGTAATGATCTCTGAATGAATTGTTTTGTTCAGGATCAAGTACTTCAAGCAATGCTGATGATGGGTCGCCCCTGTAATCAACTCCCACCTTATCGACTTCATCAAGCATGAATACCGGGTTATTTGTCCCAACCTGAGTAAGTCCCTGGATTATTCTTCCGGGAAGTGCTCCTACATATGTTCTTCGGTGTCCCCTGATCTCCGCCTCATCTCTTATACCTCCAATAGACATTCTAATGAATTTTCTTCCAAGAGACTTGGCTATGGACTGTCCAAGCGAAGTTTTACCGACGCCCGGAGGACCAACGAAACAGAGTATGGGACCTTTCGTTGTTTTACCCTTTAATTTTCTTACTGCAAGGTAATCAAGAATATGAGTTTTTACTTTTTCCAGATCGTAATGGTCCCCGTCCAGTATCTTCTTTGCTTTTTTCAAATCCAGAATATCTTTGGTTTTTTCGGACCAGGGAACATCCAGCATTGTTTCTACATAAGTTCTCACATAAGAATATTCAGGAGACATGCTGGGGATATTTTCCAGTCTTTCTATTTCTTTTAATACTTTATCCTTAGCTTCTTTTGGCAGCTTTTTCTTTTGTAATTTTTTCTCGATTTCTTTGGTCAATGCGATAGATTCATCGGATTCACCAAGTTCGTTTTTTATTGCTTTAAGCTGTTGACGCAGATAATATTCCCTCTGGGTTTTTCCCACTTCTTTTTGGACTTTATCTCTTATCTGAGATTGGACCTCGAATTTTTTTAGTTCTTCACCCAGATATTCTGTTAATTTCCTTAACCTTAATTTCAGGTCGCTTTCTTCTAGTATCTTTTGCTTTTGTCTGGTGCTTGAAAGCAGATATGAAGCGAATAGATCAGTCTGGATTTCCGGTTTGGAAATATTGGTTGCTGCTACTACAAAAGCAGTAGGCAGTGGAATACCCAGCTGAATAAATTTTTCAACTTGCATCCTGACAGTCGTGTTGAGGTTCTCTGTTTCATCGTCTTCGATCAGAGGTATTTCCTCAAGAACTTCGGTAACTACTCTGAAATAAGGTTCCGTATGAGTAAAATATTTTATTTTTACCCTGGAAATTCCTTCGACAACACATTTGATTTCGTTCTCAGATATATTTGAAACCTGTTTTATGGCGCAGGCAGTTCCGATTTCATACAAATCTTCTTTTCCCACCAGTTCTTTATTTTCTTCTTTTTGTGCCACTACAACTATGATTTTGTGTTCCCTGGATGCACTTTTAACGGCCTCCAGAGAATTTTTTCTGCCTACTACCAGCGGTGTTGCCAGAAATGGAAATACAACACTATTCTTTAATGAAAGGAGAGGTAACTCCTTCGGTATATTTATCCTATCGATATCCTTATTAAGTTTTTTTTCTTCGGCAGTCATTTTTTTCAACTCCTATTTTTTAATTTCTCCATAAATATCTTCATATATATTCTACACCAATAAAAAAGTTTCTTTTTAACAGATCTTTTAAGACTTTTAACCAATCCAAATATAGTCTATATTATTTAGTCTTTTAATTATAACAAAAATTTTCTGGAAATACTAAAATAATTTTCGTTAATTAGTAAACTTTAATTTCACTTTAAGTGAAATTAATTTTTATATTTATACACCTATTTTTCGGTAAAGTCAAGTTTTAAAACAGATCAGATGGCAAATAAAGGTAAAAGATTAAATAGTTGGATAACACAAATGAAATCATTCTATAGGAAAACAAAAATTAATAACCTAATTTCTTTAGCTTATTTTCATCAAGACCGAAATAATGGCCCAATTCATGCAGGAGTACTCTTCTGATATTTTTTTCAAGCTCTTCATCATTGCGGCTCACATCTTCAAGTGTTTTTTTGTAAATGGTTATTTTATCGGGTAAAATGTTTGATCTTCCTGTTTTTAATGTAGCAGGGACCCCCTGATAAAGGCCAAGCGTGCATCTGTTTCGTGTATCTATTTTATTTTTTAAAGCTGGATCCATATCCCCATCCTCGATTACAATACTTAAATTCTCTATCTTGTCCTTGAATTTATCGGGGATGCTCTGTAAAGTATTTGTTATTATTTCCTCGAATTTATCTCTTTCCATTTTTTAAATTAAAAACTTGTTTTTAAATACCGTAATAAAATACCATAAAATAAAATATATATGAACAACAGGATTTAGGATTAATATAAAGTATATTTGTGAAAGATTTTAGATCATAAAATAATCGGACACAAAACATTGTTATATGATGCAGAAGCAGGTTTTTTATCGAAGGAATTCTTTATGCAACTGTGACTTTTTACCACCTGATAGTAGAATTGAAACTTATGCGTTTACTGAACATCAAAAGCGCTCTGAATATTTTTTTGAAAATAGTGGCATTAAAAAATCTTTTTCTCATTTTAACCTTTACGTTTCCTTTTGTTTCTGTTATATATACTAATTCTGGTTAATTAAAGGTTACGAAATTACTACATTTTGTATTATAAGATTTGCTGTATCGTCTTCGAGTTATGCTGCAATAGTATTAAATCGCAATGTTATATAGAAATTATAACATAGTGATATTGATATTCTAATAAATTTTTTAATTTAAATAGATATTTATTTTTTAGTAGTCGGTTTTCTATCTTTTGAACTATATTCTGGTAATTAATTGATTACTAAATCAACCTATGATATTGCCCTGAAATGGATTCCGGTCAGGGAGAAACCAATTGCATAAGGGAAAAGGGAAGGCCGCCTGAAAAGACTCCATAAAATTAATTTCCAGTAGTAGGATCTTCCTTTTTCTTTAATACCAAGCCACCAGATTGAACCAAATAGTGCCCTTAAATGATAAATTCGAATTTTTTTTGTCTTTCTTTTGGCTGGCCTGTATTCCTTGAGAAAAGTCTTGATTCTCTCATAATAAGCCTTTGGAGTATAAATAGAGGATAATACTTTCTTGTGGCCGTTTATAAGAATATTTTTATCCATTCTGGGAGTGAAATTCAAACCTGCGATTCTAGTATTATTGCCTGAAGTTCTTTTGACCAATCGTTTTGTCTCTTTTAATCTCTGATATAATCTGGTTTTTGGCAGCGCGGTAAGCAGGCCGACCATAGCGGTTACTATTCCGCTTTTCTGGATGAATTCGATCTGACGCTGGAAAATCGATACTTTGTCACTATCGAAACCTACTATGAATCCGCCCTGGACCTCCATACCGGCATTTTGAATTAATTTTACCGATTCTATCATGTTTCTGTTTTTGTTTTGAAGCTTGCCGCATTCTTCCAGACCGCCTGCATCGGGTGTCTCGATTCCTATAAATACGGCTGTAAAGCCCGCCTGTACCATTAATTCCATGAGATCTTTATCATCAGCGAGGTTAATCGAAACCTGAGTATTGAAACTGAAAGGATATTTTTTGTTTTTCTGCCATTCTATAATCAGAGGCAGATATTCTTTTTTAAGCATAGCTTTGTTTCCAATAAAATTATCATCTACAAAGAATACGCCGGCACGCCATCCTCTTTTATACAGGGCTTCTAATTCATCGATTAATTGTTCCTTGCTTTTAAAGCGGGGAATTCTTCCATTCAATTGCACCACGTCACAGAATTCGCAGTTAAAAGGACAGCCTCTGGAGAGTTGAATACACAATGAATTATAATTTTTAGTCTTAATAGAATTCCAGTCTGGAATAGCAATTTTTTTAATATCGGGGAATCCGTTACCAGAGTAAATTTTCTTAAGAGTACCTTTTTCTAAATCCACGACAAATTTCGAAAAGGTATTTTCTGTTTCCCCTAAAAAGATATGATCAACATCAGTAAATTCTTCCCAACCGGTGGTAAAAAGGGGTCCTCCGCCAACGATAGGTTTTTTAAATTTTTTGATCTTATCTATTACTCTCCTGGTCGATTCTTTTTGTACAATCATCGCACTTATAAAAATGTAGTCTGCCCATTTGATTTGTTCATCTTTTAAAATATCGGTGTTCATATCAACCAGTTTTTTCTCCCAGCTATCTGGAAGCATGGCTCCGACAGTAAGTAAGCCCAGAGGAGGATAAGCAGCCTTTTTACCTAATATTTTTAAAACTTTCTTGAAGCTCCAGAAAGTTTCTTCATAATCCGGATATACAAGTAAAAT
Organism: uncultured Actinomycetota bacterium; assembly: GCA_964649405.1. Classification (GTDB taxonomy): domain Bacteria; phylum Actinomycetota; class Humimicrobiia; order Humimicrobiales; family Humimicrobiaceae; genus Hydromicrobium. The sequence goes on along the minus strand of CAZYQD010000004.1, from coordinate 5,805 downwards.
TTTCACTATAAGTATTCTCTTTTCTTTCTAATTAATAGTATTTTCCAAATTTAGGTTTCTGTCATTCTGACAGAGTATATCACTAATGTAAAGCAAATAGGTTTTCTAGCAGGTGCTGTGGTAAGAAGTTGCTTTATATTATAAACGGCATTTTTGAATTAAAGTTGCAAAATAATTAAAATAGACTTCGATTAAATTTCTTTACCGATAGAAAATCCTTTTCCCAGTTTTTTACCGGTTCCAAGATATTCACTTTTAGCCGGATCGTAAAAGAATGGTCTTAATTTATCGATATCCGGAAACCCGGATGAATCGAGTATTGATTCTTCCGCTTTTATATCCATAATCTCACCGATGAACTGTGTATGAAGTCCAATCTCGATTACCTTTAATAATCTACATTCCAGAACCAGGGGGAATTCCATACCATAAGGAGCATCGACAATATCACTTTTTTGCGGGGTAATACTTGTTTGTGTAAATTTATCTTTATTTCTTCCGGACACGATGCCATAATAATCGGCTTTCTTGACCATATCCTCAGAAAGTATATTTACAGTAAAAGCTTTCCTCTGCATTATGTTGCCATGCGTATAAGTGGCCTTTCGCATTGAAATAGCAACACAGGGTGGAACGGAACAGCAGATCCCTCCCCACGCAACAGCTGCCAGATTTGGTCTTTCCTGGTTGTCGTAGGTTCCAATTATAAGAACAGGGGTAGGGTAAAGAATGGTCTTTGGCCCAAGTGATTTTTTCATTATCTTCCTTTCAATTAATTTGATTCTATTGTTTATCCATAAATCAGGGACTCAAATAGTTCCATTTTTTCTAAGATATTCTAAAAATATTGTAAGCAAAAAATGGCCTATTTTCAATGTCATAAATCAGCCTGAGGAGTTTAAAGCTATAATGAGTTAGCAAAAATATAAAAAATATTGACAATATGTATATTATTATATATATTTAGTTCATAATAGTATGCATTTTGTTAATTATTATTTATATAATAAATTGGAAAGAAAAAATTTAAAACTTAATAATAATCTGAGGAGATGCCGGTTTGAGCACCATGAGATTTCCCAGCAGGAACTGGCAAACGCTGTTGGCGTTACCAGGCTTACCATTCATTCAATCGAAAAGGGAAAATTCAATCCATCTGTTCTGCTGGCATTGAAAATAGCCAGATTTTTTAAAAAACCTGTTGATGAAATATTTTACCTTGAAGAGGAGTAAATAAAGGAGAGTAAAAAAATGAAACGACTGCTAAAAATAAGTAATACCACCACATTGATTTTGTGTTTGATTTCGATTGCAGGCCTTATATTCACAAACACTTTCTTTTTAATGCTCAGGGATAAAATAATCAATATGGGAAACGTTGAAAGTTTTATGAATAAGTTTTCGATTCCAGTTGCTTTAGTATACTGTATTTTTGTTTTATTTCATTTGTCTGCAATGTTTACTCTGATATTGCAGTTAAACTTTTTTAAAAGAGAAAATTTCCTTCGTGCCTTTCTATTTTTTACCGGTACCGTTTCTCTGCTGATGCTGCTTGGAGACTTCGCGCTTGCAAGTGACATCTCAAAAGAATATCTCTTTGGATTACCTGGTGAGTTTAACATTCTTTTTTTCAGTCAGGCGCTTCATTTTGTTTTTTATATTCTCATGATTGTCCTACTCGCATTAACAAGAAAGTCGATTTTGAAAAAGAGTGAAGAGGTTGTCTTGAAAGATGATTCTATATTTATCAATGCACAATATATAGGAATATTGAGTGGAATTTCAGGTTTGATTCTGATTACAATTTTTTCTGTCTTATCCTTGACGGTATATCCATTACCGCCATGGGCTATAGATGCAGGTGTTATCGTAATAAGTCTCGTGGCTGTAATCCCATATGTCCTCATAGTTTTATACTGGCTTGTAATCAAACTCAACGAGAGTATAAGCGGATGGTATGATGAGAAGCAGTACCAGGATATAACAAGGGCAAGTCTTGTCACTCTTATAGCATCTGTGATCATAATGGCACTGATCTTTATTGCTCAATATTTTGTAAGTTCTCTTAATTTTTTCAACGAAATCTGGTTTCCTTTTTATATATTTCTGGTTTTGCTGCTGTTTTCAGCAAGTACTTTATATTTCAATAAAAAAGGTCCCGATCTGGTTTCCAGGGAAGGTAATATAGACTTATCTAAAAGAAACAAAAATTTAGGGCTGGCCGTCCTGATAGGTGGTTATCTGACTCTTGTATTCTGGCTGCTAACGATTCTCCTGAGTGCCGGGACAGGTCTGGGCTGGGAAAGCTATATTACCATGGGATTTTTTGGATTACTGATGATAGCATCAGGTATTTTATTCCTTTTAAGTCTGATTTTTAATATTATGGAATCAAGAGAAAATAAACGTATATCGAGAGGTCTGATATTTACTATTGTCAGTTTTCCGCCTATTGCATTTTGCTATCTGGCAATATTTATAAAGGCACTTACCGAAGGACATTAAAAATTTATGGA
>CAZYQD010000004.1:0-3189 GCA_964649405.1 uncultured Actinomycetota bacterium | reverse complement strand
GCTATCTGGCAATATTTATAAAGGCACTTACCGAAGGACATTAAAAATTTATGGATTCTAAAATGAAAGATAAAAATTTCCTGGAAAAACAGGTGATTCACGAGAAGCACTCCCTGTTTAAATCATTCGAATGTTCGGCAAGAGGTGTTGCAAGAGCAGCCATTACTCAGAGAAGTTTCAGGATACAACTATTGATTTTTGTTTTGACTGTGATTGCGGGTTTTGCTTTTCATATCTCCAATATCGAATGGTTATTTGTTATACTGATAAGCGGTATGGTGCTTTCCCTGGAAATGATAAATACTGCTCTGGAATATATAATAGATCTGGTGACTGAAGAAAATAAGGAGCATGTAAAGCATATCAAGGATATTACAGCAGGTGCGGTATTGATCTCATCCTTGATTGCATTGATTGGCGGATTGATCATATTTATACCGCACCTCCTGGCACTATTTTAAACATAAACAGGAATTCTTAGAGATAAGTATTCCATCTGCAGATTCCAAAAGACAATCATGGCCATACAGGTAAGAATGCAGTTTTTGGTCGAATAATTTAAGATTTATGGTGAAATATATGATTTTTTATATATAATATAGCAATAATTGATTAAGTATTAATTAGATGAGGGATAATATGGCTAAATCAAACCATTATGAAATTGCAGTCATACCCGGTGACGGCACAGGTCCTGAAGTTATAGCGGAGGGTAAAAAGGTTCTTGAAGCTGCAGGTAAAAAGCATGGTATAAGTTTTGAATTTCACGATTATGATTTTGGAGGAGATAGATATTTAAAAACGGGAGAAACACTTCCGGATTCTGCTGTAGAAGAGCTGAAAAGATTCAAAACTATATATCTCGGTGCTATAGGACATCCTGATGTACCGCCGGGAGTTTTAGAGGTTGGTATTTTACTTAAATTAAGATTTGTTCTGGATCAGTATATAAACCTGCGACCGGTAAAACTTTACCCCGGAGTCGATTGTCCATTAAAGGATAAAAGACCTGAAGATATAGATTTTATAGTCGTAAGGGAAAATACCGGTGATATGTATGCCGGTCAGGGCGGAGTAACCAGGAAAGGAACACCTTATGAAGTTGCGACCCAGGTGATGGTTTATGACAGACAGATGGTCGACAGATGCCTGAAGTATGCCTTTGATCTCGCCAGGGTAAGGAAGGAAGAAGGAAAACCGGGAAAACTCACGTTGGTCAATAAGACAAATGTCCTTGTTTATGTCGGTGATCTCTGGTACAGAGCATTTATGGAAATGGCCAGAGATTATCCGGAAATCCAGACCGACTATAATCATATAGATGCTGCCTGTATGTGGACCGTAAAAAATCCTGAATGGTATGATGTCATGGTCACAACCAATATGTTTGGGGACATAATAACCGATCTTGGAGCAATGGTCCAGGGAGGTATGGGAATCGCAGCAGGAGGAAATATAAATCCAAACGGGACTTCTATGTTCGAACCGATAGGAGGTTCCGCTCCAAAATATACAGGCATGAATGTAATAAATCCACTGGCTGCTATAGAAGCCGGAAGAATGATGCTTGATCATCTGGGGGAAAAGGAAGCGGCAAAATCAATAGAGGAAGCCGTGGCATATACCTGCACCCAATTAAAAAGTCTTAGTGCCGGAAAAATGGGTTATAGTACTACGGAAGTAGGAGATATGGTAGCCGGTTATATAAGCGGCAAATAACTTTTGTAGACTATAACTCACGGCAAGCTATTAAACTGGCATTAATGAATATGTAATACCTATAAAATTAAAGGGCTACTCTGGTTTGTATATAAATGAGTAGCCCTTAAGCGATATTACAGCGTGTCTTTCAACACCTTCGTTTATTCGCAGAATACTCTGATTTTCTCTTTGCCTTCAACATCAACTGTGAGATTATCAAGTTGCCCAATTAGTTCTTCGAGGTCCTCAGGTTTGATTCTGGAAAAATCCGTGTCGATTCCTTTTTCATGTAAGGCTTCATTGACTTTAACCTGGGCATCTTTAGGGATAAAGGATGCTAATTTCAAGCCTGCCCTTATCAATTTTAACGGTACCCTGATATTTACCCTTTCAGTACTTAAGCTTCCCGGAGCCGGTTCGACAACTACTCTGAGGTATTTATGTCCCCATACCTTTTCAGTAATATCCGAATCTTTTTCGGTTTCGTTCGATAATGCTGATAAAAGTCTTTCAGCCTCATCAGTGTTTATTTTTCCTTCTGCAAGCATTTCAAGAATTCTTTTTCTTTCTTCGTTCATTTTTCTCTCCTTTTATTATATTAAATTAACGTAAATATTATTGTCCCTGGACTTTATATCTATTCTTAATCCGGACATGTATCCGATCAGTCTGAAGATCATAACGTAACCATACAGGATAAGTTTACCTTTTCCGGATGGCCAGAGTACAAGCGCTGCCAACAGTACCAGAGGTAAGAGTAAAGCCAGTAGCGGCAGGACGATCAACCAGAGCAGAAAAAGCGGCAGCCACAGGTTGACACCTCTATGGTCTTCCCTCCTGACACGGATTCTCAGCAGTAATGGAATCATTTCTCACCTCCCAGTTTTTTAACGGCTTCATCTACGGATATCTCTCCCTTTTCAAGCTGGGTAAGAACCTCATTACCTGAAGCGGGAGGATTGATCTCTACAAATTCAAGTCTCTCAGCGATTTTGGTGAGCCTGTTTTTTACTGTGGGGTAACTGATTCCGAAAAGTTCCTCCATTCCTTTGATGGACCCAAAGCATCTTACGAAAGCGGTCACAAAGATCTGGTCTTCCAGAGTAAGCTGAGCAAGTGGAGGAAGTTCGAAATTGCCTTCAATTGAAATCCCACTTTGTTTCATTCTTACCCGTTCAACCTCAACCGCTTCACCCCGTGTTATTTCCGTTAAGTCTTTCCAATCTCTAGTCATCTTATCACCTTCTATAATATGAAAAATTAAAAATCTTAATAAATATAAGGGAAAATATTAACAATGTCAAGTATTAAATTAACTAATTTAATACTTTAGGATAAATTTATTAATATTTTTAATTTTTAAGAATAATTAAGACTCCAGAAGAATATCTTTGAAGTGGCATACTATATTAGCAGCGAAGACACATATATAAAATAAATGGGCAAAATATCTTTGTAAACAGTAATCAGGTTTAAAAAAATCTATTA
>CAZYQD010000003.1:19825-30734 GCA_964649405.1 uncultured Actinomycetota bacterium | reverse complement strand
TATTCCTCCTTGAGCTGAGTGGAGCTTTTTACCTCGATAATATCCCATCTGTCCGTATTTACGGGAATCAATATATCCGCTCTGCTGTAAACATTTTTAAAGCTGATACTTGCTTCAAACAGAGGTCTCCTCTCGGAAAGTAACTCAAAGGTCCTGACCAGCTGTTCCTTTAAATCTCCTATTTTTCCCAGATCGATACCATCGCGATAAAGTCTTTTTGCATATTCACCTACAAGAGTTCCCTGATTAAAAATAAACCTGTTCACAAAGTCCGGCTGCGGAACTTCTTCTTTGGCATTGACGAGGTACCAAAAATATTTTAAGCATTGAAGCCCTGCCAGATATTTTGATTTTGATATTATTATATTTCTTCCCATAGAACCTCCGGCTATTCGAAACCGGCATAAATCCCTCCAAAATCTATTCCCTCTATTTTTCTGGATCTATATTCATCGACTAATTTTTTTCTTGCATAGATAAGGCTTTCATTTCTTATCCCGTTCTTCAGCGCAAGATAGACTTCGATAAATGCAGCAAGATCATCTGCTCCTTTAACAAGTTTCCCGTTCCTGCCGCTTTTATCTGAAAACTCGTCTTCGGTAAACATCCTTATATCTTTTTGCCACTCTCCGGGAATCAATTTATATATTTTTTTTTCCATTTCTTCAACTTCATAATCTTTTATAAGCTCATCAAGTCCTTCAACAGATTTCTTTACCGGATTGATTACATCTCTTGTCAGAACTTCGGGCAGGTCATGGAACAGTCCGGTGAAGTAATTATTTATGCAGTTTATCTTTCTTAGATTTGCTTCGCAGGAAAATAAAAATGAAAAAATGGCAACTATCAACATATGGCCCAGTACTGAAGTTTTAGGAATCCGGTAAAGATGGCTCCATCTCTGCTGAAAACGGAGCTGACCGCATATATCTGCAAAATCCATTAAATCTCTTTTTTGGGAAAAAAACTGCATGCACTCCAGGTCACTGTATTTTTTCTGCTCCCTGGAAATGCTTTCGACAATCTCTTCGGTCAAATAAATCCTCGGGTTTGCCAATCTTATAATGTCAAATTCCCACTTTGTCACATAAAAATGTGCCGCATTTACAATCCTTCTTTCAAGGGTCTCCTCCTCTTCCAGAAGATATCCTTTAAACCGAGAATTAAATTCCTCGCTGACCTGTTCCGTAAATGGTCTTATCCTCTCAAAAACCCAGAAATTCAACTTTTCATATTGTTTCTTATCTTCTTTTATCCTGTATATCAGCGGAGGCTTTAGATCGGTTAAAATTATTCTTTTTAAAAATTCAAAAAGTCCGTTTTCAATCACTTCGATCCAATTGATTTTTCTACCGCTTAAATCCTCTTCACATCTGCCCAGGATGTAGGCAACAACCATCTTGTGAGACTGCTTATCCAGCTCCGTAAGTTCTATGGTGCGGATCTGATCATTCCACCTCTGCATGCTGGCAGCTTCATAAATTTTTAATAGAAGTGATTTTTGAATCATAAGGCTTTTTGCATTTTTAACCGCTTAATTAAAATCTCCACGGCGATAGCTGGAATTTTTTATAGAATCTTAAAATAGTGTATATCATAGACATTAATTCTTCAAATAAAAGTTCCTTTATGTATGATAAAATACAGTTAAAGTGTTATAATCCTTGCTGTCCCGGAAATGACCTGAAATAAGTATGGTATCAAAAATATATTCAACATAAATTAAAAGGGTAAAATGGAACAATCACCGGTGGTAAAAGTCTTTAGCTCCAGGATAGAAGCAGAAATAGCCAGAAGCTATCTTGAAAGTTTTGGTATTAAAACCGAGATAATTTCTGATGATGCTGGCCAGAGTTACCCTTCCTTTCAAAGTATAAGAGGCGTCAAGCTTCTGGCAAGTAAAAAAAATTTGAAAAAAGCCCAGGAGCTTCTTGATAAAAAAGCTTCATCGAATGAATATTAGAAAGAACCTGAAAAGTAATTTTCCCCATATCGAATTAAGCAATTTAAAACTCAAAGACCTCGATAACTACTTGAGAATAAAATTCGATGCCTTCTACGAAAAATTAAAATTCATCTACAGTAACAGAAAGAAAGCTGCGCTGGATATTGTCAGGTCGGAAATTTCGAAAAACATTGATACCGGAAGGTATTTTAATGCAAAAATAGATAGCAGGATAGTCGGAATCATCGAGATCGTTACATTTGAAAATATTAAAAGTCATACCAAAAACTTTCGGGATTATCTCGAATGTCTTGGTTTGCAAAGAGCTTTAAAAGCATACTTTTTAACATCAATGGAAATCCCCAGATTGGATAATAAGACTATATATATAGATAACGTCGCCGTCAATGCCCAAAGCAGGAGACAGGGTGTTGCCAAAAAAATGCTGTCTTTTGTGGAAGACTTTGCCAGAGAAAACGGAAAATGCGTTTTAAAACTCTGGGTAGCTTATCTTAATAAGAATGCATATGACTTATACCAAAAATCCGGTTTTATAGAGCAGCTAAAGAGGTCATCAGGGATTGCTGAAAGATATACCGGCTACCGGGACTGGATATTTATGAAGAAAGAGATTTCTTAATATCTTTAGTATCCAGAAATAAAATATTTTATACCCTCGATATATATTTTTTCTGACTTTATATAGTTTTTACTATGTTTACCCGCTATCTTTAAAAACTGTTTGGGTTCTTTTGCAGCATTGTACAGCCTTATGGCATGAGTAAATGGAATGTAATCATCTTCACTGCTGTGTATTATAAGTACCGGACTATTTATTTCTTTTAAATATTCAATCGTAGGATAATTAAACCTGAAAAATTTTCTTACGGGTAAATAAGGATATATTTGAGCCGCCAGATCTTTGATAGTAGTAAAGGTGGAGTCAAGAATCAGTGCTCTGGGTTTTACTTCCCTTGCCAGCCATGCTGCTATAGCGCCCCCCAGCGATCGTCCGAAGATTATTATGTCCTGAGGTTTTATTTTCTTTGGACCCGTCAAATATTCCCAGGCTGCCCTGGCATCAAGATAAGTCCCATTCTCGGTGGGCCTGCCTTCACTCTTACCATATCCGCGATAATCTATTATAAAAACATTTAGACCAATTTTTCTTTTCATATAATCTATCAATGTCAATCCATCCGAGATATTCTCTCCTTTACCGTGAAAAGCCAGCATCACTCCCCTGCTATTTCTTACCGGTACAAACCAGCCTGAAAGATTAATACCATCGGAAGATTTGAAAGAGACCTCTTCGAAATACAATTTAATATCAAAAGGAGTTGTCTCGATCTGTTTTCTGGGATTAAAGACACCGCTTGACTGGGTTAAAAATTTATATATTGCCATAAATAAATAAATAATCACAGCTACTGCTATGACCGAAGCAATTCCGATAAGTATATTCTGGTATAACATTTTTATCCAAATACCTTTTAATATTTCTGGTTAAAACTATCTACCATATTATTATAATAATCAAACAGTCTTCCCAGAGAATCCATGAACATATTGTATTCACTCTGGTAACAATCGTAATTACCGGTTTTCATACATTGTATTTGTTCTTGTTTATGAAGGTTTACTTCTTCAGATATCGCAACCAGATTATTTCTATCAGCAGCTTTGCTTTCAGGGTAAAAAATATTTTTTAACTGTTGAGAAATTTCCGCCAGTCTTGCGAGAAGAGTTTCTTCTATAGCGATTTCCTGCTCATCATTGAATATCCAGCCTTCGGAATGGGCTTGATTGGCATTGTCCAAAGCAGCATTATATTCGGAAAGCACAGATTCGACTTCATCCAGGAATTCTTTTTCCGATATGGCACTTATATCGCCAGCGTCAAGTCCGCTTACTCTATAGACTTCCTCCCTCGTTACTTCCGGTTCAATATCTCCTTCCCAAAAATAATAAAATCCGGCAGGATAATAATCTTCCCCGCCAATTAGAAGGCTTTTATAAAACACACCGGACCCCTTATAAGTTTCCATGTTAAGATAATAATTGTAAGCCATAAAACCGCCTTCTGCCGTTATATCTACAGGGATCCATCCATATCCGGGAAGTTTTATTTCAACCCAGGCATGGCCGTATGGAAGCTCGCCTTTTCCCTCTGTGACTATGCTGAAAACAGGAAGCCCCTGCACAAATTTTGCAGGAATTCCTGCAGCTCTGCATAAAGCCGTATATAAAATAGAATAATCGGTACAAATCCCTTTGCCTTTCTGCAGAATTTCTGAAGCGTATAAATAATCGGATATCCCCAGAGCCAGCTTTTCCTCATCATATACCATTTTATCAATTACAAAATCGTATAGTTTTTTTGCAATTTTCACAGGATCCGTTTCTTCTCCAATCACAGATTCGACTGCAGATCTTATTTGCCGTGAATCACTATTTATATAATATTCACTTACCGTATAAAGTGACAGATCGCTGTCTTCCGGATCATAAGAATACTCCGCGTCAGATATTTGCGTATATTCATATTCATAAAGCACGGCATCACAATTTATATATGCTTTGGCCGACTCTCCGGCCGAAAGATCGCCCAGATCGAATCTCGCTAATAAATTATAGTCATTGCTATAAATATCATCGGTTTTGCCTGGACCGGAATTGATACTTTTTATGATTTGAAAAGGCTGGTATGTCTGAGGGATCTCGAATAGACAGATGATGTCTTTAATATCTCCGGGCCCTTTGTTTATGATAGCATATTCAATACTAACTGTTATCTCGTATTCTCTTTTTATTGAAATATTTTCGGGAAACTCTACCAGGTAAATCTGTTTTGAAGCTTCAACTATACTTGTTCCATCATCGACTGTAAGGGTTATTTCATATTTTCCGGTGCTGTTAAAAATGTATGATGTTCTTTCATCATCCGATATAACGGTATCCTCTATCTCCCACTGGAAATTCAAAATGTCGCCATTAGCATCAGACGAATCCGCAGCAGAGAAATACACCGGACTACCCACAGTAAAATAATCACTACCGGAATTCTGTTGGTATACCTCCAGTACAGCAATGGGCTGGATATTCTCTGCCCTTTCTTCTGCGGTTTCTGCTGTGTTGTCAGAGTCTGTTGTTCTGCCGGTCCCATCATTATTGTCATTAGAGATCCAATTGGTTATATTTTCGAAAATGGGACAACAACCAGCACTAAAAGCAAGTACAGATAAAATTAAAATAATTAATGTTGAGCAGTAAATTATTCTTTTCATCTAATTTCATAAAGAACATTAAAAAAAATTTTACTTCCTGTCAAATTAATAAAAAGCTGGCCGGTTCCATACCAGCCAGCTTTTTCTCTCACTTCTTGAATCTTATTATTATATATTATATCTCAACTTCCTATAAACTTTCTGGCCAGTGCTTCGGCAACAAAAGCGATTGCAAACAATGCGCTTACTATGATCATAAGAGGATGTAATTCCCTGAATTTTCCTCTGAACAGTTTTATTAAAGTATAACTTATAAAACCAAATCCAATCCCGTATGAAATACTATAAGTGAAAGGCATGATTATTATGGTCAGAAAAGCCGGTATTGCGATCTCATAATCCTTAAAATCTATCTTATTCATGACAGTCATCATCAAGAATCCGACTACGATCAAAGCCGGAGCCGTGACGGGATATTTAAAGACACCTTCCGCTATTTCCACACCGCCTCCAACCACCGCAATCAATGGAGCAAAAAATATGGAGATCAGGAACAAAAATCCGGTCATGGTGGGCATGATACCAGTTCTTCCGCCATCGGACACCCCGGAAGCACTTTCAATGTAGGTGGTTATCGAGCTGGCGCCAAATAAGCCTCCTGTCACTGCTGCCAGAGAATCGACCAGAAGTACCCTCTTTAAATTAGGAAGACTGCCATCTTTATCCAGCAGACCAGCTTCCCCGCCAACTCCGATCACTGTACCCATAGTATCAAAAAAATCTGTCATAAACAGGGCAAAAATCATAACCAGGGCTGCTATATTTAACATGCCTTTACTCCATACCGCTCCGACAATATCTGCCTGGAAAAAGGTTGCAAAACTCTCTTTTGTTGGAACGCTTATGAAACTGGTGGGAAATGGAATTATTCTAAATGCCATCCCGGCTATTGCCGTACCGACTATTCCCAGTAATATTCCCCCTTTGATCCTGAACGCAACCAGGATCACGGTAAGCACCAGGCCAAATGCTGCCAGCTGCGTATAATTAGCAGTAAAATCTCCTAATGTCACTGCGGTAGCAGGACTTGTGCCCACAAAACCTGCTTCCTGAGCGCCGATAAATGCAATAAATAAACCGATTCCAACCCCAATGGCATATTTCAATCCCATTGGTATCGCTCTCATTATCATGCTACGAAGACCTGTCAATACAAAAATAGTCACTATTATTCCCTCGATGACGATAATTCCCATTGCCTGCTGCCAGCTCATTCCCAGACCAAAGATTATGGTAAAAACAACCACCGCATTGATCCCCATCCCCGAGGCAAGTGCAAAAGGAGTATTGGTAAGCAGCCCCATTAATATACTCATCAACCCTGCACCCATACAGGTAGCGATGACAGCTGCTTCAAAAGGAATTCCAGATTCTCCGCCTGCAGAAAGAATCGCTGGATTGACAAAAATTATATAAGCCATAGTCATGAAAGTAGTGACCCCGGCAATAATTTCTGTCCTGACGCTTGTATTTCTTTCCTTGAGCTTGAAATAGCGCAAAATACACCTCCTTATTTATTAACAAAATAATAAATCACTTTGATCTATAAACAATTTTTCTTCGTTTCCCGTATAGTTTTTAATTAATTTTACAAAATACTAAATAAACGATAAAATCTATAAAACATGGAAGCAATAAAGAATTTTTTTACGGCAGAAAATTTTAAATCTTTTTTTGTAAGCGCATATTCCTGGTTGGAGAATATACTTACAAAGGCTTTTGGTAAAATAGGATATGAGCCAATAAGGGATCTGCTTACCAATCCCTGGTTCTGGATAATTATAGTAGTATTTCTTCTATTGTGTATCATCTTTAGAAGACGATAATTGATGGTTGTCTCCACCAATTTTTTCCTCATCTAAAAATATTTTAAACAAAAAAGCTATTAAAACAATAATTAAAACTCCTGCCATTGCCAGAGCCGCAAAAGTTCCCGGATTGTTCTTGATTTTTTCGATAACCAGATAGAGTCTGGAATTATTTTTCTTTAAATAATCAAGAAACTTATCATCCAGAAGCTTCTCATCATACTTGCTTATATTGGATATTCTATTTATTATTTTTTTATCTATATCGTCGCAAGGCTGAATGACAGCATTTTTTGCAATTTTTAAATATCTATCTATGTTACTCATTTTAAAAAACTCCTAAAGATTAAAACACAATATAATAGATTGAAATTGTTTTATTTTGTTTCAAATGATGACCCAATCATTTATAAGTCTTTAATTTATCTTTAATTATCTTCCTGGCGCGGTGTATATTGGTCTTCACCGTTCCTATAGGTTTACCCATAAGATCCGATATTTCCCTATAGCTATAATCCTGCAAATCTCTTAAAATCAGCGGGATTCGATAACTCTCGTCAAGACCTACCACGATTTTCAATACTTCTTTTACCGTCTCCTTATTAAAAAAACTCTTTTCAAGACTCTGGTCATATCTGGTAAAAACTACTTCATATTCCTCTGTTATTTTTTCGAGACTTACTTTTTTATCTTTTGTTTTCGAATGAAGTCTCAGTTTATCGATACATGTATTGACTGTGAGTTTTCTTATCCAGGTTTTGAAACTGGATAGTCCTCTAAAGCCTTTTATGGAGAGGTATACCTTAACAAATACTTCCTGGCTTACATCCTCCGCTTCATGTGTGTCCCTCAATATAAAAAAGGCTGTAGTGTAGACATATTTAGAGAATTGCTTGACCAGTTCTTCAAAAGCGGCTTTGTCTCCCCTTTTTGATTTTGCAATTAATACTTTTTCATCCACTTCACAATACTTGCTTCTTTTATTATTTTTATCTATAAATATCCTTTTTTTGGGATAACTCTGCTGTCTTTCATCTTAATCCTCTGGCGCTTCGGCTAACACAAGAGTTACAGTCAAATATTCTCCATCCCTGTATATCTTAACCGTTACCTCGTCCCCTACGTCATGTCTTAGAATCTGGGCAAACAATTCATATGGATTATTTACCTTTATGCCGTCTATTTCAACAATTATGTCACCGGCTTGTATTCCGGACTTTTCTGCCGGATACCCTTCCAGGACATTGCTGATATATGCTCCACTTATATTACCGGTACTTATATCCATTTCTACACCCATATATGGAATTTTTGCTCTTCCGAATTCTATGATCTGCTCTGCAATACCGACCACCGTATTACTTGGGACAGCAAATCCTATGCTGGTACCAGTCGTTGCCAGAGTATTGATTCCTATTACTTCCCCATCTGAATTTACCAGTGGACCCCCGCTGTTGCCAGGATTTATTGCTGCATCTGTCTGGATCAGATTAATAGGAATCGTTATATCTCTTCCCTTTGCGCTTACGACTCCCATCGTTACCGTCTGATCAAGTCCGTAAGGGCTTCCTACCGCAATAGCGATGTCTCCCACTTTTACATCATCCATGGAATCAAAACTGGCAGCTTTAAGACCATTGGCCTCTATCTTTATGACTGCAACATCATTTCTTTCATCTGCGCCTATCAGTTCTGCCGGATATTGGCTGCCGTCATTTAAAGTGACCAACAATTCTTCTGCATCGCCGGCTACATGATTATTGGTTATAATATAACCATTTTCAGTATAAATCACTCCAGAACCAATTCCCTGCTGTTCCTGTGTCTCTCCGAATATATCCTGGACTATCACTTTTACATCTATATGTACCACAGAAGGTGTTATTATTTCTACGACTTTGCTTATTGCCATATCTAATTCATTAAGTAAAGTTACTCCGTTTATATCAACCTGTTCATCGCTTCCAATGCTTTCTCCCTTTAACAAATCCGCAACGGATACTTTATTGATCACAGCCAGGATACCTAGCATACTTGCTCCACCTGCAACCAAAAAAATTATCGCTACTAATATTATTATCAGACCTTTCATAAAGAAAGACCTGAACTCCCTTCCTTCATCCATTATCAATCCTTCTTGTTATTTCCGGACTTTAAATATTTATTCTACTTCTCCGGTCTCTTTTACGGAAATATTGCCGGATCTCAATCTCAACGCATCTTCCTGGATTTTTAACGCTGCATCTGCAGGAAGCACGCCTCCGGTTATGACACTTTCAATATTATCCCTTATGGCATCTCTTATCACCATTATGAGTTCTTTGTCAGGTTTTCCCCTGCATATTTTTGCCTGCTGAAAAGCGCTATATATAATCTCATTATTTATAAGTGTCTCGTTTCTATCAATATTTTTTAAAACAGGGAAAGTATCTGTCGTTAAAGTCCAGTCTATCTGTACTTCTTCAGACAGCATATACCGGATAAAGTCATTTACTGCTGCAAGTTCATTGCCGTAACAATTGACATTTATCATAAAACCGATACCGGAAATCAAAGGCGTAGGATACTCGTCACCCTGCCAGACGAGGGGTATCTTCGCTATTCCAAGGTTTAATCCTGCTTCTCTATATTCATTTATCAGCTGGACACTATCGATTACCATGTGGACATTTCCATTTTTAAATAATTCATTTATCTCTCCATAATCGATATTAAACGGTAAAATTCCTTCCTCATTGTAAATATAAGATAAAAATTCGAGTGTCTTTACAGTCGCCTGATTATCAAGCGTCAGTGAATTGGTGCTGTAATCGATGATCCAATCTTCATATCCGCCTATAAAAGGTATTATCCAGTCTGCTGCACCGGCATTCAGCAGCAGCCCATAAATATTTGATCCAAAATTATTTACCTCTTTACAATATTCGATAACTTCCTCGAAGCTTGCAGGAGGTTCATCTAACAGGTCCTTATTATAAAAAAGCGTCAAAAAATCAAAACTTCTAAAAGGAACCATATAATTTCTTGCGTTATACATGGAAATCTCCGTAAGACCATTTATGAATAAAGAATAATCTGCTTCATCTATTATTTCTTTTACCACACTTCCGGGAACAAGTCTTTTTATCCCATCAAAATCCATCAGCAGCAATTCAGGTCCTGCACCGGCAAGACTTGCAGCTTCGAATTGATCTTCCAGTTCTTCCTGACTTCTGAAATGTCTTGTCTCAATTTCGATATGACTGTTTTCGACCGTGAAATTATCCACACTCTCCATCAGAACCAGCCTCTCCTTTGGGCCAAGGCAATCCCACAGAGCTATATGTGCTTCCAGTTCTTCTCCGTTTGTCTGTCCGTCTCCTCCGTTTTCAGCTGTTTCCTCTTCACCTGTTTCTGTATCTGGTTCTGTTGTAGGATTGATTAGATTACAGGATGAAGTACCTAATAATAAAAGAAGGGTCAATATTAAAGAAATTATTAATAATATTATTGGTCTTCTGTCTTTTAATCCTGATATATTTCCTATCATTTTATGTCCCCTATTCATCAGCATATGAAAGCTTTTTAAATTATATTATAAATATGACATTCAATCTACTCTTCTTATGTCTTATTCTAATGCATATTTTTCGAATTAATCAATAAAATACTGAATAAATTTAAATTCCTTTTTTTTATAAATAATTATAAAATTCTATAAAGAATTAAATAAGGAGGTGGACGCAAATGAAGACTCTTGTATATAATAAAACAGAAAAAAAATTAATAGAAAAAATCACTTTAAAAAAAATTCCCTCCTATATTAATAACCCGGAATATCTTCTCTGGACCGATATAGAGAATCCAAGCAAAGAAAATATGCAATTTCT
>CAZYQD010000003.1:0-19725 GCA_964649405.1 uncultured Actinomycetota bacterium | reverse complement strand
ATCATGCGCATACTTACTATATTTTCTGTAGTAATTCTCCCCCTCACGCTCATATCAGGAGTTTTTGGAATGAATATCTCACTTCCTCTGGAAAACCATGCTTTTGCTTTTATTATTATTGTGGTCTTAATGTTTTTTATTTCCATTGGAATGCTGATCTATTTCAAACACAAGGACTGGTTATAAATCATGCCGGTTCTCTGATCTCGTCTTCAAAAAATACCCCAAATCCGTAACGGGTAAAATCAGGCAAATATTCATCAAGCAGCAATTTTAATATGAACCTTTGCTCTCCTCCGGGAATCATTTCTTCCCGGGGCAGATAACATTGTTTTATAAAAACAACCTGATCCTGAATATTATAAAAAGTACAAAAAAGTTTTAAGTTTCTGATCTTGGATTCACCAATATTGATCACGCTGCCTTCTATGATCAAATTATCTTCTTCGTATCGATACCCTTCGTTTTCCACTATAGGATTGCCCTCAAATCTTTCGTAATAATCATTATAATTGACTCCTATTTTTACCGTATCTATATCTATATATTTTTGTTTATCGGTAAGATAATAATAAAATGGCAATTTACTCCCGCCCCTAAGATAATTTACAGCTGCAGGGACGATTACCGATATTATTTTGGTTTCATGTTTGTCATAGAAGTCGAGAGTGATTTCAATATTTGTTTTGTTTACACCGGAAATGTTTTCTATTTCGCCCATTATTATCAAATCTTTGTAAATGTCCAGATATAGATTGCAGTTTTCTATTTTTATATCAATAGAGCTCGTCTCTTCCAGCGTTATATTTTCATAATCAAATAAATAAAGGCTGTCTTCGCTATCGGAATCACCGGAATCTATAAGCGGCTCGTCTGTATCGCTTTCAAACTTACAGGATATAAAAAAAACCTGAGACAAAGAAAAGATTATCAGTAGAAATATTAAAAATCCTCTGGATAGAAATCTTTTTAACCCTTTGCGGATTAGCATTGGTCGTCTTTCCCCACATGATCTTCTTCGTTCGTGATTTTGTTTTTATCGTTTACATATACTATTTTTGGCAGGTGACCCGCTGCTTTCTCCTCATATATATAGGCAAAAGATAAAATAATGATCTTTTCTCCCTTGAGTATCTTCCTGGCAGCCGCTCCGTTTATGCAAATCTCCCCGCTATCCTTCTTTCCTTCTATAACATATGTTTCCAGTCTCTCTCCACTGTCAAGGCTTACTACCAGAACTTTTTCATAAGGAAATATTTTTGCATGTTCCATCAATTTTTTATCTATGCTTATACTGCCCATATACTCGATTTCCGCATCGGTCACTGTTGCTCTATGTATCTTGCTTTTTAAAATACAGACTATCACTTTTTTCTCCTATATCATCAAGGTTTGTTTAGATCAATATCACTTTTATACTTTTATTATCATGTTGTCAATCAGTCTGGTCTTTCCGATCCAGACTGCAGCTGCAGCCAGTATGTTCTTGCCGTCCTTATCCACCCGCTTTAGATGTTCAAGTGTCCCGGGATCCCTGAAATCAAAATAATCCACTTTTTTAACAAATCTGTTTTTTTCCAAATCAGTTATAATTGTTTTTCTTATTTTCTCCAGATCTTTTTCCCCTTTTTTAATCATATCTTTTGCCATCTTCAGGCACTCGTATAAGATAGTGGCATTTTCTCTCTCTTCGACAGAAAGATATTTATTTCTGGAACTTAAGGCAAGACCATCATTTTCTCTCATGGTAGGACCACTTATAATTTCGATATCAAGATTCAGGTCATCAACCATTCTTTTTATTATTGCCAGCTGCTGATAATCTTTCTGCCCGAAGTATGCCTTATCCGGTCTGACAATATTAAATAGTTTCAGTACCACCGTGGTTACCCCTGCGAAATGACCGGGTCTGTATTTTCCGCACATGATACTTCCAGGTTCTTTTACCTCTACTGAAGTCTTAAAATCCGGACCATATATTTCCTTTGCAGTTGGATAGAATATATAATCCACCCCTGCCTTTTCTGCCAGAGAGATATCTCTTTTTATGTCTCTTGGATATTTTTCGAAGTCTTCACCGGGACCAAACTGTATCGGATTTACGAAAATACTTATAAATACCCTGTCGCATTCTTCCCTTGCCATCCTTATAAGGCTCAGGTGTCCTTCATGTAAAAAACCCATAGTGGGAATAAAACCTATTATAAAACACTTCTTTTTAAGATTATCTACTACCGATTTGCATTCGGTTATTTTCTTTAATATTTTCATCTATGAAGATCTAAATGTCTTTAAATTAGAATAGAGATTTCTTATTTTCTAGTAGGAATGCTCGTCCGATGGGAATTTCTTATTTTTCACTTCTTCTATATATTTCATGTAACATTTCTTCATTTCTTTTCCCAATTCAGCATACCTTTTTGAAAATTTTGGTTTAAATTTTTCAAAACATCCAAGCATATCATGTGTCACCAGCACCTGTCCGTCGCAGTTCACTCCCGCTCCTATTCCTATAGTGGGGATGCTGACCTTCCGTGTTATCTTTTTTGCAAGTAAGGCAGGTATCTTCTCCAGCACTATAGAAAATGCCCCGGCTTCCTCAAGCCCGATGGCATCTTCTATCATTTTTTTAGCCTGCTCTTCGTCTTTGCCCCTGACGCCATAACCACCGAACTTATAAACGGACTGCGGGGTAAATCCCAGATGTCCCATTACCGGGATCCCTGAATCGACGATTCTCTTTATGATCAAAAAGACCTCACTCCCACCTTCCAGCTTTACTGCTTCCACTCCGGCTTCTTTCAAAAATCTTCCGGCATTCCTGACCGCTTCAGCAGCGCTTGCCTGATATGACATGAACGGCATATCCCCTATCACCATTGCCCTTTCTACACCACGGCGGACTGCTTTGCAGTGATGGATCATTTCATTCATCGAAACCGGTATGGTATTTTCATATCCCAGCAGTACGTTCCCCACGGAATCCCCTACCAGTATCAATTCTATACCACACTCGTCCAGCTGGGATGCCATAAGACAATCATATGCGGTCAGCATCGTTATTTTTTCACCTTTTTTTTTCATTTCAACAAGATCCCTAGTTGTTATCTTTTTCATCATGACTATATCCCCTTTCTAATCCTTGAGTGTTTTCTTTAAATCCTCTACAGTATTTTTATCTATCCATTTATTTTGATATGCGATTTTGCTGGTCTCGATTCCCATAGTTTTATAAAGATCAGAGTAATCTTTTGGAAAGAATTTATTAAAGCTTACCATATGCTCCCTTATCGTCCCTGTATCCCCTCTTGCTATCGGGCCCGTCAGTGATTTTTTTGTCCCCATTTTCTTTATATTGTTTACCGTTCCCTCTGCAAGACTTATTAAACCTTTTAACGAATCCTCCGGTTTTATCCCTATCCTTTTGTGTATTGATACTGCGTAATCCATGAGAGTTACAAGATAGTTTGAAGCCACGCAGGCTGCGGCATGGTAGAGCGGTTTTTTTTCGTTTTCTACTTCAATGGTTTCTCCCCCAAGGTTTTTTACAAGAAACTCCGCTATCTTCTTCGATTTTATACTTGAATAAGTTATTCCAAAAACAGTTCCGGGCAGAGATTTAATGGCTTCCTCTACAGAGGCAAAGGATTTTAATGGATGTATGGATGCAATTTCGGCTCCGGCAGCCCTGGCGGAATCCAGGACCTCAAGTGATTTGGACCCGCTAAAATGAAGTACATAATAATCTTTCAGGTAATTATTTTTTATATTCTTAAAAATATTATCACAGACTGCTTTTATAGAGTCGTCCGGGGTACATATCAAAACACAATTTGCCAGTGCCGTTGCTTTCGTATTATCTTTTGTGAAAATTATATCAGCCGCTCTGGTTCCTAAAAATTTCCTGGCTTTTTTTAAAGATTCCGCCGATCTCGAAGATACTGCCCTTATCTTTACACCGGATAAATCTTTAAGGGCAAATGTATGGCACACGGTTATGCCGACTCTTCCTGCACCAATGACGCAAAGATCTATGCTTTTTATTTTTTCCATCGTTTTATTTTTGCTTTTAAGCTCCTGATCGGTTACATGTTCTAGGAGACCCTGATGGGCATAAGCAAATAAATCAAGTTTTTGTTTTTTTCAGATTTTATTAAAATAGGTTTAAGAGGTTCCTCTATTGAGAATATAATATTCTTATCATCCATTATGTTTATACCGTCGATTAAAAATTCGGGATTAAAAGCTATCTCCATTTTTTCTTCTCCGTACGAAACATCAAAATCCTCGCTTGAGCTTCCCACTTCCCTGATATTCATTGATATTGTTATTTTGCCTTTATCAATAGTGGTCTTTACGGGTATGTTGTCCTGCGAGATAGACGAAATCCTCTTTACTACCTCAAGTATTTTTTCTTTGTCTATTATTATATCGTGCTTCATGGTCTGAGGAATGAGTTGCTTATATTCTGGGAATTTTCCCGAAAGCAGTCTTGAAACCATTATGATCTTTTTCTTACCGTCTCCCTCCATATAAAAACTTGCCTGGTTTTCTTCAATATTTATCTCAATGTCTCCGTCCTTAAATTCACTTTTGACTATATTATCAAGTACTTTTGAAGGCACCACGACCTTAATCGGAGGAATTCCGCTGCCTATTTTTTCTTTAATCAACGCAAGTCTGTAGCTGTCTGTTGCCACCATGCTTAATATGTCCTCCTCGATTTCCAGGAGCACTCCGGTCAGGATAGCCCTGCTTTCGTCCAGAGATGCTGCTTTTTCCGCTTTTGATACCATGTCCTTGAATTTGTTCAGATTCACTTTTAAATAATTTTCTTTCTTTGTTTCCGGAAAAACCGGGTACTCTTCCAGAGACAGGGTGTTTAGTGTGAAAAAGGCATTTTCGCAACTTATTTTTACCTGGTTCTTCGCCTTGTCCAGTTCCAGCTCTATTTTTGATTCTTTCAGGCTTTTTAATATGTTTGCCAGGATCCTCGCAGGCACTACCGCTTTTCCTTTTTCGAGTATCTTTGCTTCCAATGTACATTTTATGCTTGTCTCTAAATCAGTGCTATACACGGTTAATCCCTCTTCGGCATCAAGCATTATACCATTCAATATAAATGATGAAACTTTGGGACTTATTGCTCTGCTGGCAAATAAAATAGTTTCCAGAAGGTCGGTTTTTGTAGTTTGAAATTTCATTGTAGCCCTCTAACCTCTTTTAATGTTTGAAATATAAACATATTTTATTATATATAATGTTTAATTTAAATAGCTAGTAGTAGTTATAATACTGTTGAGACTGTTGGAAAGTTAAAAAAAGGCTGCAAGATTGCGGCCTATCAAACAGTTGAACTTGTTGATAATGTAGTTTGAAGCTGTTCAAAGGCATAGAAGAAGTATTATAAAAAAGAATTCGGTTTGTTTTTGAACAAAAAAAATAACCTATTGTTTAAAACTTCGATTACTATTTAACAGATTATAAACAGAATAATATGCTTTACAAAGACGTCTTTATTTTGTTAGTAATTTCCTGAATCTGCATGTAGACATTTTTGTCGGTATTTATTAGATCCGAAACCCGCGAAACGGCATATATTACGGTTGAATGATCACGGTTTCCAAAAGACTTCCCTATTCTCGGTAAGGAGCTGCTTGTAAGTTCTCTAGAAAGATACATTGCCAGGTGCCGGGCATGTGATATGAATTTATTTCGTTTGGCACTTATAATGTCATTGATGGGTATTGAAAAATATTTTGATACTTCTTTAATTATTGTTTGAATACTTATCTTGTGTTCTGTATCGTCGGGCAAAATATCTTTAAGTATATTTTTAGTCATGTTTAAATCCGGCTTTGATTTTGTAAGAGAGGCAAATGCGACTATCCTTGTAAGGGAACCCTCCAACTCTCTGATATTGGATGTAATTTTTTCAGCAATTAGATTTAATATATCATCGGAAACTGAGATCTTTTCTCTTTCACAATATTTTTTTAAGATTGCCAGTCTGGTTTCAAGATCCGGCGGTTTGATATCTGTCACAAGGCCCCATTCAAACCTGGATCTGAGTCTTTCCTCAAGAGTAGAAATATTTTTGGGTGCTCTATCGCTCGAGAGGACTATTTGCCGATTGGTATCATGAAGAGCATTGAATGTATGAAAAAATTCTTCCTGACTGGCCTCCTTGTCCTCAAGGAAATGAATATCATCAACAAGCAAAACGTCATTGTTTCTGTAACTCTCTTTAAAAGAAAATATGTTTTTATACCTGAGAGCATTTATAAAATCATTGAGGAATCTTTCTGCCGAAACATATTTTATGGTCTTATTTGGATGTAGCTGCATTGTATACTGGGCGATTGCATGCAGAAGGTGTGTCTTCCCTAACCCAACACCTCCGTAAATAAATAATGGATTATAAGCTTTACCTGGATTTTCGCTGACTGCAAGAGAGGCGGTACAGGCAAACCTATTGCTGCCCCCAACGATAAATGTATCAAAGGTGTATTTTGTATTGAAAAGAGAATTTTTGTTTTTTTTAAAGGGGTACTCTTCCTCTTCAAGTGTCCTGTCTATATATTTATCATATTTGCCGCTGGTACTTTCAGAACTTCCTGGTGTGATAATAATTTTTATTTTACAGGAGTTGTTTGTGACTCTTTTAATTGATTCGGATAGAAGATTTGAATATCTGGATTCAAGCCACTCTTTTGCGAAATTGCTGCCTACCGAAACGGTTAAACAGTTTTTTTTTAATGAAAGGGGCGTTATGTGTTCGAACCAGGCTTTATATGTGGGCATATTGATATTGTTCTTAATATCTTCGAGAGCATTTTTCCAGATGTTTTGCAGATCGGACATAATACTCTAATATTAAATATTATTTGAATAATATTCAAGGAATTTCGCACCTTTTTTAGATAATTTTCTCTTACCGTTACTACTGGAGGTCAGTAGTTTACTCTTTTCCAGGTAGATCAATTCCCGGTATGAGGTCGATAGGCTAAAACCCAGTTCACTGGCTATTGTAGAGGGACCGGCTTCTTCAAGTTCCAGGATGACAAAAAGGATTTTCGTCTGTCTGTCGGATAATACTTTATGATCTAATTTATCAATGTCATCCGTAATGATTTTTTTATCCTCACTGGGAACGACAGTGGGTGCTCCATCTATCGTCTTGATCCCTGTCTCCTTTATCTGCTCGCTCTTTTCCGGTTGTACAAGTTTTAAAGAGATTACTGTCCCCTTCCTTATGTTGTCTTTGACATCGATAGATCCTCCCGAAAAAGTTATTGTTTCTTTTACGATGGGAAACCCGGAACCTACTCCTTTGATATATTCTTTCATTTTAGTCGTGGCGGAAGTATATCCTGGTAAAAAAGCTTTTTCCTTGTCTTCTATTCCCGGCCCCTGATCAGTTATGATTATATGATCTCCCCTTTCGAGTATGGTAATTACTACTTCTTTGAAATCAGCATGTATAAGGTTCTCAATTATTTCTTTTATTATTGTATAGGGAATTCTTCCACCGATTTCATGGGATAGATTATAGGTTTTCTGTGAAGTTTCATTAATGAAATCAGAAATATTATTGTAGCTCAAGTCTACTATTCTTGGAATGCTTCGCATGTTGTCATAAACGGCGATTCTGGCCGGTATTTTTCCAATATTTCCACCGGAAGCATCAGAGTTGTCAGCAATATTAAGTTTAGTATTATCGTCAGGCATGATAGAAGTTAATTTTATTCGTAAATATTTTTATTTAACGAATAAATGTATCAATCGGTAATATTACTTTTCATTTTCTTTTCAGCAACTTAAGGTTTTCAACAGATTAATAATAATATTTTAATAAGGAAAAAGCTACTAGATTGTATGAAATATCATATAAAGTAAAATAATCTGACATATGATATAGTGCAGTTTTTTAAGTTTTCAACAGTTTTTTCAACAGGTGTTGAAAAGTTGTTGAAATTTTTGAAATACTTAGAGAAATGGCACCATAATATGTATAAAAAAAATATTATTTTCAGGACAGGTCTTTGATAAGAACAGATGTTTGAATAAATAACGAATTCTCCGGAAAAAGACAGCAGAAAAAAGCTTAAGGATACGTCTTTTTTTAAATGCTGTAACCTTGATATTAGAAAGATTAAAATGTATAATCTACTACTTGACTGAAAACAATAATATATAGATTGGGTAAAAGATGAAAAGGACATTTCAGCCGAATGCAAGGAGAAGAAAAAAGATTCATGGCTTTAGGGTAAGAATGGAAACTAAAGCAGGCAGAGCCGTAATTGCAGGCAGGAGAAAAAAAGGAAGAAAAAGACTTACTGCTTAAAAGTAAAAGGAAGATTAATATCAAGTTTGAAACACTTAAAAGAAAAAGTGATTTTTCAAGAGTAATAAAAGAAGGTTCACGCAAAAGGGACAAATATTTAACATTATATATATTCAAAAAAGCAGAAACTTTTGGACTTGTAAGAATCGGATTAGGGGTAAGTAAAAAAATAGGCGGAGCCGTTCTAAGAAATAGAATCAAAAGAACATTAAGAGAAGCTTTAAGAAAAGTTGAAATAAAAAGTTACAATAATTTAGATATTTTAATTCTGGCTAAACCGGATATTGTCAAAGCAAGCTTTTTAGAGATAAAGAATAAGCTCGAATATGGTTTGAACTCTTTTCTTACCGGCTAACTGTAAATAATAATCTATCACTTGTTTTAATTGTGAAGAAAATACTGATATTTTTAATTAAATCTTATAAAAAATATATCTCACCTGTACTGCCAAAGAGCTGCAAGTTCTACCCTACCTGCTCGGAATATGCAATAGGAGCTATCAGTAAATATGGTGTATTAAAAGGAAGTATTAAATCAATGTATAGAATTTTAAGATGCAATCCCTTAAACAAAGGTGGATATGATCCTGTAAAGTAGAAGAAAGGTTTATAAATTGAGTCAGATATTACAAATACTACAACCTATCCAACGCGGATTAGAGTATATAGTCATATTTTTATATAATAACGTAATTGCAAACTATGGAATTGTAATAATACTGTTGACTATAATAGTAAGGATAGTGTTGGTCCCCCTAACCATAAGTCAGACCAGATCGATGGCTAAGATGCAGAAACTACAGCCGGAACTTAAAGAACTGCAAAAGAAATATAAAGATGACAAGCAAAAACTGCAGCAGGAAACGATGGAATTTTATAAAAAGAATAATGTCAATCCGCTGGCAGGATGTCTTCCCCTACTCCTTCAAATGCCTGTATTTTTCGCCTTATTCCAGGCACTCAGGACTCCCTCCGAAATTGTAACAAATGTTTTGGGAGGTTTTAATCTTAATGGTGTCGTAAACGGCATAAGGACGGGACTGATGGCGTTTTTGCCCGATTTAGATTATAGTAAATTCTTAGCTCCTACAAGTGGAGCTGCTAATCCTAATTATGATTTTCTGTGGTTGAATTTAAATGTAAGAGATCCTTTTTTTATTTTGGTCATCATAATGGTTGCTACAATGTTTTTCTCGATGAAGATGACGACAACGGACACCAGTCAGTCAAAGATTATGTATATAATGCCCGTAGTATTTGGGTTTATATCCTGGCAGTTCCCGTCTGGTATATTAATATATTGGGTAACAACAAATGTATGGTCCATTGGCCAGCAGTACCTGGTAAATAAACTTGTTAAAAAAGAAAAAGTAAAAAAGGAATTAAGTCAGGAAAGTGTGAGCCTTACGGGAGGATCCGAATTAAGCGAAGAAGATAGAAAGTTAATCAGAAGGAAATTAAAAAAGAAAAGAAAAAAGAAAAGATGATGCTTGAACCCAGGGGGTGCCGTAAATGACGGAAGATAAAAATATAAAAGATGCCATAAATTCATTTGTAGAATCATTGGAAGAAGAACAAAAAAGAAACATATTAATAGAAAATAATCCCAAAAGCATAGTAAAAGATAAAGTTTCGGAGAATGATGGACTTGAAAAGATAAAGGGGATCTTAAAAAAATCACTAGAACTTATTTGCCCCGGAGAAGTAGTAAAGATCGAAGCGGATTTGGAAGAATTAAGACTATCGGTCCAGGGAGAGGATCTGGGTATCGCTATAGGTAAAGATGGAAAGAATATGCAGGCGCTTGAGTATATCATAAACCTGATTGGGAAGAGAAAAAGACTCGTAGATAGAAATGTGACCATAGATATAAAAGACTATAGAAAAAAAAGAATAGACAGCATAAAGAAAACGGCGATATTTATGGCAAAAAAAGCGATTAACGAAGGAAGAAAAATAGCATTGAAACCGATGGGTTCCTACGAGAGAAAGATAATACATAACCTCCTTGCAAGATTTAGTAATGTAACCACAAAAAGCAGGTATGATGAACCCGAAAGGAGAATAATTATTTACCCGGTTAAGAGCAGCAAATAAAGAATACAGATCATATATAATAAAATTAATGGCACCAGAGCGTGCCATTTTTTATTGGTCCTTAATTTTGAATAATTAAAAATATTAAATATAATAAGAATCACGAAATCCTAAAATATCATAGGAGAAGAATATAAAGATGGGAATAGAAATCAATGATACTATAGTAGCAGTAGGAACAAGAGCCGGTGAAGCTGCGATTGGTATAGTCAAATTAAGTGGTAATAGGTCCATTTTTATAGCTGATAAAATATTTAGATCAAAAAATAAAAAAAAGATCAAAGACATAAACACATATAGTATGCTTTATGGACATATAATTGACAATAAGGGTCAGGTCATCGATGAAGTAATTATTACCATTATGAAAAAGCCGGGATCATATACCCGGGAAGACGTTGTGGAGATAAATTGTCACGGGGGAATGATTGCCACGACCAAAACATTGGAATTGTGTGTAGAAAACGGTGCAAGAATTGCAGATCCGGGAGAATTCACAAAAAGAGCTTTCTTGAACGGAAGAATAGATTTATCACAGGCGGAAGCTGTTATCGATCTTGTAAGATCCAGAACAGAACAGAGCTTAAAGCTTGCTGCGAAAAATTTACAGGGCAATATAAAAGAAGAGATAAAAAGAGTAAGAAAACATCTTCTGGATATACGGGTACAGCTGGAGGCGTCACTAGACTTCATTGAAGAAGATCTGGAAGTAACGCCATATCAGGAAATTACCGTAGAAATAAAAAAGATGATGGTGGAACTTGAGGAATTGATACTAAACGAAAAAAAAGGAGAAATTATAAAAAATGGCGTGAAAATAGCGATTATAGGTAAACCAAATGTGGGGAAATCCAGTTTGCTTAATTTGCTATCTAAAAAAGATAAGGCAATAGTGACTCCAATTCCCGGAACGACGAGAGATGCAGTAGAAGAAATATTATATGTCGAAGGAATACCGCTTATCCTGATTGATACAGCAGGAATAAGAAAGACAAGAAGTGCTATAGAAAAAATAGGTGTGGATAAAAGTTTGAAACATATAGACGAAGCCGAGCTGATTCTACTTGTTCTGGACGGAAATAGGAAATTAGATCAAATGGATTTACAAATAATAAATAAAATAAAAGGGAAAACAATAATTTGTTGTATAAATAAAATAGATTTAAAACAAAAGTTGGAAGTAAAAAAAATTAAAAAATATTTTGAAGAAAAATATATAAAAAAAATTTCCGCATTAAAAGGTAAAGGGATAAAGGAACTAGAAAACAAAGTAAAATCTGTGATACTGGATGGCGGCGATATTGTTCTGGAGGAGAAAATCATTGTTAACAGCAGACATAAGAAGATATTGGAAGAGGTAAAAAAGTCGCTAGACAGGGCAGACGAAGCGCTAAAGGATAAAATGTCCGAAGAATTTCCTTCTTATGATTTAAAAACTGCATTTGAACTACTGGGAGAAATAATTGGCGAAACAGCGAGAGAAGATATACTGGAAAAGATATTCAGCCAATTCTGTATTGGTAAATAAAGTGTCAAAAAACAACATAATAAGGATATTTGGCGAAAATGTTTCACGTGAAACAAAATTATAATATTTAGCTATGTCAATAAAAACAAAAGAAAAATATAGTTATGACGTAATCGTAATAGGTGCAGGACACGCAGGTTGTGAGGCAGCTCTGGCTTCTGCGAGAAATGGTTCAAAGACCCTGCTGGTATCAATAAATTTGGATAGTATAGCTATTATGCCATTTGGCAGCACGGTAGGAGGTATCGGTAGGAGCGGACTACTAAAGGAAGTAGATCTGCTCGGTGGAGAAATCTCAAAAAATATTGATAAAAACGTTATTCATCTTAAAGAAATCAAAAATATAAAAAATAAGGATGTAATATTGCAGGCAATAGTCGATAGAAGAAGATATTCTCTTTCAATGAAAGAAGTTCTGGAAAAACAGGATAATTTAGATTTAAGGCAGGGGCTAGCAGTAAATATAAAAGAAGGCAAAGGAGAATACTTCTTATACACCAGCGACGGAGTTGATTATTCTTGCAGGTCGATTATTATTTGCACCGGAACTTTCCTAAAAGGAAGAATTTTCTGGGGTGAATATATACTGGAAGCCGGAAGACAGGGTGAAATATGTTCAAAGAAGCTGCTGAATTGTTTTAAAAACCTGGGCTTCAGGTTTGGAAAGTTAAGAAATTATACCGCTCCAGTAGTAGATAAAAAATCAATTGATTTAAATAATCTTAAAAAAGAGCCATACAGCAGGAGTCACAAGACATTTTCACATGAAACTGATTATAAGAATAAAGAACAAAATTATTACTATATAACTAGTATCAATAGAGATTTTTCCAGATTTCTATCGAACAATTCCGCTGATATGAAAAAAAAGGATATCGATGCGAAAGAAATTTTCATAAAGCCTTTGGGAAGAGATACAAAAGAGGCATATCTGGAGGGACTTGAAACTTCTGTATCTGAAAAGATGCAAGTTGAAATGCTAAAAAAAATAAAGAATTTCGGGAAGGTAGAAATGACCAGACCCGGTTATGGAATAGAGTATTGCTACTTACTTCCTTATCAGTTAAACAGTAATCTGGAAAGTAAAATCCTGAAAAAGATATTTTTTGCAGGTCAGGTCAATGGGACCACCGGTTATGAAGAATCAGCTGCGCAGGGGTTGCTTGCAGGAATTAATGCTTCCAGAGAAGTAAATAATCGTGCCAGTATTATTATGGACAGGGAAGACGGATATATTGGTTTGTTAATAAACGACCTGACATCAAAGGGAACAAAAAGGCCATATAGAATAGAAATAAATGAAGACGATTCTTTAAATGATGATTCAGGTGATATTGATAATAAAATGTCAAAAATTCTATCAATTATGAGTAATAGGATAGAGCAGAATAAATAATACTAAAAATAGTGAACGGGCAGCGATGTTTCACGTGAAACATATAATTATTAATAGACATATTGGACATTTTTGGTAATAGACATGAAGTATGACGTTATAGTCGCAGGTGCCGGTCATGCTGGTTGCGAAGCAGCACTGGCATCGGCAAGATTGGGTTTAAAAACTATATTGCTGACGATCAATGTTGATAAAGTTGCTTTAATGCCCTGTAATCCATCAATAGGAGGATTGGGGAAAAGCCAGCTGGTCAGGGAACTGGATGCACTGGGCGGACAGATGGCAAAGACTACCGATAATACTTTGATACAGATAAAAGTCCTTAATAGAAGCAAAGGTCCTGCAGTCCAGGCGTTGAGGGCCCAGATAGATAAGAAAGAATATGAAATAGAGATGAAGAGGATCCTTGAAAATACTAAGAATTTGACTCTTAGACAGGGAACCGTAAGTAAAATACTGGTTAAAAATGGTAAAGCATTCGGGGTTGAAACAGAAAGCGGATTATTGTTCGAAGGTAAAGCAATAGTGATTACTACAGGCACCTTTTTAAGGGGGAGAATAATAATAGGGGATAAAGATTATAAAGCGGGACGAATGGGTGAGTACCCTGCAATGAATTTAACCAGGAACTTAATCGATCTCAATTTTGATATAGGTAGATTCCAAACGGCTACGCCACCAAGAGTAGATAAAAGGACAGTGGATTTCTCAAAAACAATTGTCCAGCATGGAGATGAAGAACCTTTAAGCTTTTCTTTCTGGGATGAAGAAAAGATATATAAAAGCATTGATTGTCATCTCACTTATACAAATAAGAAAACCCATAAGATTATAGCGGATAACATAGAAAGATCTCCCATAAAGTCCGGAATGGTCGATACTCACGGACCAAGACATTGTCCGTCTATAGATAGGAAAGTAATAAATTTTCCGGAGAAAAAAAGACATCCGGTTTTTATCGAACCCGAAGGTACGCGTACCAGCGAGATGTATCTTCAGGGACTTACTACAAGCATGCCGGCAGAAATACAGCAGAAAATCGTAAATACTGTCGAAGGATTGGAAAATGCCAGAATAATAAGACCGGGTTATGCGGTAGAGTATGATTATATAATTCCAAGTCAATTGAATTTTACTCTGGAATCGAAGAATATAGAAAATTTATATTTTGCAGGCCAGATAAATGGAACATCAGGTTATGAAGAGGCAGCAGCACAGGGTCTTGTTGCAGGAATAAATGCGGCACTCAAGGTAATGGGCGGATCACCAATGATACTGACCAGAGATATCAGCTATATAGGAGTTTTAATAGATGATCTTCTTACCAAAGACCTTATAGAACCCTACAGGATGTATACTTCCAGAGCGGAATACAGACTGGTTTTGCGTTCCGATAATGCCGATATGAGATTGTGTGGGTTTGGCAATGATATCGGGCTAATAACAGATGCTCAGTATAAGAAAATAATTAAAAAAGAAGACAAAATCAACAAACTGGTGTCCAGATTAAAGGCTACTATTTTAAATCCGGGCAAAGTTAACAATAAAATACTTGAAAGGATTGGAACCATATCTATTGATACTCCTTTAAGTATTTATCAACTTTTAAAAAGGCCGGAAATCTGTATCGAAGATATGATGGATTATTTTATCAAAGAACGAAATGGTTATGAAAAGAATGTATTTAAGCAGGCAGAGATAAGAATAAAATACGAAGGTTATATAAAAAGGCAGCTTGCTGAAATAAAGAAAATTGGTAATCTGGAAAGGTATTATCTTTCACCTGATCTGGACTATTTTAAAATTATAGGTTTGACATACGAAGCACAGGAGAAATTAACAAAAATCAGACCAAATACTCTTGGTCAGGCTTCGAGGATCGCAGGAGTATCGCCAGCAGATATATCAATACTAATGTTAAATCTAAAGGGCAGATCAAGGAAGGTATTGAATTGAATATCGATATTTTAAGACAATCACTCCGGGAACTCGGTATCGGTTTTTCCGGAAATCAAATCGAGACACTGGAAAAATACCTGGATCTGGTTTACGAGCATAATCAGAGATTCAATCTTATCGGCACAAAGGATAAAAAGGGGATTCTTATAAGACATGTTCTTGATTCTATTTCGATACTCAGATATGAAAAGATAATTTTTGGTGCCATGAGTTATTCGGGAAGGGTACTGGATGTTGGAACGGGAGCAGGATTACCCGGGGCACTTTTATCTATTTTTTTAAATGATAAAATATTTTACCTTCTGGATAAGACATTAAAAAAAATAAATTTCTTAACCATGGTTGTAAAAGAATTAGGACTTAAAAATGTCAGGATAATCAGAGGCAGAGCAGAGGAGCTGGGGAAAGAAGCTCTTTATAGAGAAACTTTTGATATAGTTCTATCAAGAGCTGTTGCAAGGTTTGATATTTTAAGTGAATTAACAATTCCATTTTGTAGAATAAATGGTAAAATTATATTTTATAAGAGTAAAAAAATATTTGCAGAACTGGAAAGTAACAGGGAAGCTATCTCAAAACTGGGGGGAAAGGTAGATAATTTGTTAGAGGTGGAAGTTCCTAATCTAAATGAATACAGGGCTTTTCTGGTAATAAAAAAAATAAGAAAATCTCTGGGAATATACCCCCGAAATTTCAATAAAATATCTAAGCAGCCGTTATAATCTTTGACCATTTGTAGTATTATATAATTGTGCAAATGATTATATATATAAAATAAATAAGCAGGTGATCAGTCAGTTGAAGTTTTTTGATATGATAACAAAAAATAAAAAACAGGACGAAACGGTAAATAAAAAACGGCTGAGCAGGATAATTGCTTTTACAAACCAAAAAGGCGGAGTGGGGAAAAGTACAACGGCAGTAAACGTATCTGCATACCTGAGTTCTTATGGTTACAAGACTCTTCTTATAGATCTTGATCCTCAAAGTAATTCGACAAGTGGTCTGGGCGTAAATCCCTCGGATGTAAAACAATCAATATATGATATTTTGATTCATGACAGTGAACCGGATGAAATAATCTTAGATACATCATATAAAGACCTAAAGATTCTTCCTTCATCCATACAACTTGCCGGAGCTGAAGTGGAGTTAGTTTCAAGTTTAAAAAGAGAGTTTAGATTAAAAGAAGCCATAAATAAAATTGAAAAAGACTACGATTTCATACTCATCGATTGTCCACCTGCACTGGGGCTTTTGACTATTAATGCATTAACAGCTGCCAAAGAAGTCATCATACCAATACAATGCGAGTATTATGCTCTTGAAGGACTTGGTCAGCTTTTGAACACCATAAACCTGGTCAAAAAAAATCTTAATGATGCCTTGAAAATAAAGGGGGCTATAATGACCATGTATGATCCCAGAATAAAACTTGCAGAACAAGTAATAGAAGAGGTCAAAAATTATTTCTCGGAAAAAGTATATAAGACAGTAATTCCAAGAAATGTGAGGTTGAGTGAAGCTCCCAGTTATGGTAAGCCCATAATGGAATATGATCCTAATTGTAAAGGGGCCGAAGCATATAGTAATTTTACAAAGGAAGTGATAGAAAATGGCTAGAAGAGGTCTAGGCAGGGGACTTGGCGCTTTGATTCCAAACATTGACAAATCCATGGAAGGTGAATCAAATACAATAGTTGAACTGCCATTGGATAAGATTATCCCAAACAGAAATCAGCCCAGAAGCAGATTTGACGATGAATCACTTACTGAGCTTTCCGAGTCCATAAAGGAATTCGGGGTTATTCAGCCCATAGTCGTAAGAAGGCTGGGAGAAGAAGAAAAATATGAAATTGTTACCGGAGAGAGAAGATACAGGGCCATCAAAAAAATCGGTATTAATACCATTCCCTCCATAATAGTTAAAGATATCGATGATATATCTTCACTTGAAATGGCTCTGATTGAAAACATCCATAGAGACAATTTGAGCCCAATGGAAAAAGCTCATACATTTAAACAGCTTATTGATGAATTTAAAATAACCCATGACCAACTTTCAAGAAGAGTTGGAAAAAGCAGGGTATCGATAACTAACTCTTTGAGATTGATCTCCCTTCCGCTCGAGGTCCAAAAATTGATAAATGAAGGAAAGATAAGCGAGGGGCATGCCAGATCGATACTTGCAATAGACGGAGAAGAGGAAAGGATAAAAGTCGCAAATCTCATAACCAAAAACGATCTCAGCGTAAGAGATGTGGAAAGAATAGCAACTAAGAAAAAAGAGACTGTCGAAGGTAAAAAAGTCAACAAAGTATTGCAGCTAAGCAAGCTTCCCGAAATATCTCAGAAATTGTCTGAGTATTTGAATGCTCCCGTTAAAGTAACCATGAGCAAAAAAAAAGGTAAAATTATAGTAGAATTTGGCTCCATTAGAGATCTCGAAAGAATAGTGAGTAGAATTGTCCAGTAACATGCCAGATTGGCTAAAGAAGAAGGTCAACCTGAATAACTTTAAAATCAAGCAGGTTAAAAATCTCCTTAGCGATCTACATCTAAATACTGTTTGTCAGAGCGCCTCGTGCCCAAATATTTTTGAATGTTTTGGGAAAAAAATCGCTACTTTCATGTTAATGGGAGATATCTGTACCCGCAATTGTGGTTTTTGTGGGGTAAGATCCGGAAAACCTCAAACTCTTGATGAAGACGAACCCTCAAGGATCGCATATGCCGTAAAGAAGATGAGATTAAAATATGCTGTCATTACTTCGGTGACAAGAGATGATCTGGCTGATGGTGGAAGTTCTCATTTTGCAAAAACCATAAGTGAGATAAAGAAGTCAAATCCTTTTTCAAAAATCGAGTGCCTGATTCCAGATTTTAAAGGGAATACCGGTAATTTGAAGATCGTTCTTGCAGAAGGGCCGGATGTATTGGGTCATAA
This sequence comes from uncultured Actinomycetota bacterium, assembly GCA_964649405.1. GTDB lineage: Bacteria > Actinomycetota > Humimicrobiia > Humimicrobiales > Humimicrobiaceae > Hydromicrobium. Next base: position 1,452 of record CAZYQD010000003.1, on the reverse strand, counting down.
TATAGAGACAATAAAAAGAAATTTCCCTGCAGTCAGAAAATACTCAGATTACGAGACCTCACTTGCTGTATTGAGATTATCTAAACTATATAAACCCGATATTTACACAAAGTCCGGATTTATGCTTGGGCTCGGAGAAAACATGGAAGAGGTAGAAGAATTGCTGAAAGATCTGAAGAGAGTCAGCTGTGATATAGTTACAGTAGGCCAGTATCTCAGGCCTTCACAATCGAATATTCCGGTAAAGAAGTACTATAAGCCTGAGGAATTTGAAAGAATAAGAGAATTAGCAATTAGTTTTGGTTTTAAAGCAGTGGAAAGCGGAATATTTACGAGATCTTCCTATGATGCAGGTGTATTATTGGATAAAATTTTAAAGGTAAAGACTGAATCAGTGATTTCTTAAAAGTACCTGGTAAACTTTGTCACAAGGAGGAGAGATATATTATTATTAATTAGTAAAAAATGGTTTTGGTAGTAGAAAATCAGGGATGAGGAAGATAAAAAACAGTTTTTTGACTTATCTGGAACTGATAAAGACATATAATAGAATTGCAAATATTACGACCATAGTAAGAAGGTATTTTGCAATTAATGGTTTTGACGGGGTGATTACCAGTATCGGTATTCTAGTGGGGAATTTTATTATTGGAATCGAGGAACACAAGCATGTCATTATAGCGGGTGCCGCAATAATAATCTCTCTCGGTGTTTCCGGGATTTGGAGTGCGTATTATAGCGAAACTGCCGAAAGGAAGAGAGAAATCGATGACCTTGAAGAATCGACACTTCACAATCTGGATAAAACCATAATATCGCGAGCACAGAAATTTGCCGCTATTGTCCTTGCTTTCGCAAATGGATTATCGCCCGTATTAACAGCATCTATTCCTTTGACCCCGTTTCTTTTTGGAAAATATATACCGATAGATATTTGTTATTACAGTGGTTTTGCCCTGGCATTTTTAATATTATTTGGAATGGGTCTATTTTTGGGTAAAATTTCCCGAGTCAATCTTATTATAAGTGGAATAAAAATGTTTTTAGCCGGTGGATTCTGTGTTATTCTGAGCCTGTTATTAACGTTAATTAAGTAATTTTGGAGAATTTCATTTTGATTCCATAAATCCTCCGGTTAATCCAACAGTTAAAATTAAATCCGGCCTTACATGGAAAGTAAGACCGGATTTTTATTATAATAGATTTAACAGGTTATAAATTTCATAAAATCGGCAAATAATTATCCAGTTCATAATCTGTTACCTGTATCCTGTATCTATCCCATTCAATTTTTTTGTTTTCAATAAACTTATAGAAGATGTGATCTCCCAGAGTTTCTTTTGCAAGCTTACTTTTTTCAAAATACTTTAATGCTTCGAAAAGGTTATCGGGAAGAGTCTCAATCCCTGCTTTTTCTCTTCTTTCTATATCCATTTCAAAAATGTTTTCTTC
>CAZYQD010000002.1:28490-32278 GCA_964649405.1 uncultured Actinomycetota bacterium | reverse complement strand
CCTGAAGTTTTCACATACGACTTGAAAAACCGCCTACGCGCTCTTTACGCCCAATGATTCCGGACAACGCTTGCCTCCTCCGTCTTACCGCGGCTGCTGGCACGGAGTTAGCCGAGACTTCCTTTTTGGGTACCGTCAATAATAAAGGCTATTAACCTTTATTACCTTCTTCCCCAATTGACAGAAGTTTACGATCCGAAGACCTTCATCCTTCACACGGTGTCGCTGCGTCAGGCTTTCGCCCATTGCGCAATATTCCCTACTGCTGCCTCCCGTAGGAGTCTGGGCCGTATCTCAGTCCCAGTGTGGCCGATCACCCTCTCAGGCCGGCTACCCATCATAGCCTTGGTAAGCCGTTACCTTACCAACAAGCTAATAGGACGCAGGTTCATCCTGAAGCGGAAGCCTTGCGGCTACCTTTGTTATATTAATCATGCGAAAAATATAAAGTATTCAGTATTAGCTTTCCTTTCGGAAAGTTATCCTAATCTCCAGGGCAGATTACCTACGCGTTACTCACCCGTTCGCCACTGGCTTTACAAAAGTATTGCTACTCTCGCATTGCCCGTTTGACTTGCATGTATTATGCACACCGTTAGCGTTAGTCCTGAGCCAGGATCAAACTCTCAATAAAAATTAACATTTGAAATAACTTGCTCAAAGAACTTACACTATTTAGTTTTCAAAGAACATGAAAATAACTGACAGAAAATACCACACAAAAGCTTGGTTGTCAATTAAAATATAAAAGAAGTTCTTAGTAAGAATGAAACCTACTATAACACTTATATAGCGTAGTAGATTATAGCATTAAAGCGGCACAAGTCAATAGATTTATATGGATATATAATTGGCTGATTATATTGTTATTCTTTTATTTTTTTAGAGAGAATACCCTGAGGAAAATACCGCTTTTAAATTGGAAAAATCATTATTTCAAACTGAAAAGGATATGTAAAACTTAATTTTTTTCTGTCCCGGTATCTTCTTTTTCGATACCCTCTTTTTTAATCTTCTTTTCCGTGTCTTTCTTTTTCGTCTTACCGTTACTCGTCAGATTCAGCATTTCTTTGACTTTTTTTTCGATTTCATCCATTACCTTACTGTTTTGAGCCAAAAACATTTTTGCGTTCTCTCTGCCCTGACCGATCCGTTCACCTTTATAGGAATACCAGGACCCACTTTTCTCAAGGACTCCTAGTTCGGTACCCACATCGATAACGCTTCCTTCTTTGGATATGCCCCTTCCATACATTATGTCAAATTCTGCACTCTTGAATGGGGGCGCTACTTTATTTTTTACCACCTTTGCCCTGACCCTGTTTCCGACAGCTTCCGTGCCGCTTTTAATGCTGTCGATTCTTCTGATATCTATCCTAACCGATGAATAAAATTTTAAGGCTCTGCCGCCTGGTGTCACTTCGGGATTACCAAACATTACACCTATTTTTTCTCTAAGCTGATTAATAAAAACTATCGAAGTATGGGTTCTACTTACAACCCCCGTTATTTTTCTTAAAGCCTGTGACATAAGTCTTGCCTGAAGACCGACATGAGAATCCCCGATCTCACCCTCCAGTTCGGCTTTTGGCACAAGTGCGGCAACTGAATCAATCACTATTACATCCAGCGCGCCGCTCTTAAGCAGAATCTCACATATTTCAAGCGCCTGCTCTCCATTATCCGGCTGCGACAGAAGAAGTTCCTCAATATTGACTCCCACATTCCTGGCATATGTTGGATCCAGGGCATGTTCGGCATCTATAAAAGCTGCTATTCCGCCTTCTTTCTGAGCATTAGCAATAATATGCAAAGCAAGGGTTGTTTTCCCGGATGCTTCCGGTCCAAATATCTCGGTGACTCTTCCTCTGGGTATTCCGCCAATTCCCAGCGCAATATCAAGTTCCAGCGAATTAGTAGAAATATAACCTATATCCGCCATCGTACTTTTTTCTCCCAATCTCATTATGGCACCGCCGCCATATTGCCTTTCGATTTGAGATACTGTGGTTTCTATAATCTTTTCCCTGTCTTCCATGTTATCCTCCGGTAAAAAATACCCAATTAAAATTATAATAAAAATAAAATTTTAAGTCATTGCATTAAATACTTATCTTTTTATTGTTTTGTGCAATTGTTCATAAGCCTATTTTAACATATTAAAATTATTTTTAAATAGCAAAATTGTATACTTATTAAAATATTTCTTATCTCAGACCGAACTCCCCTAATATGGAATATTCCGCTCCGTGTGGCCTTAACTGGCTCTCGAATAATGTAATATTCGAACAATCCAGTCCTTCGATTTTATTCAATTTATATTCTTTGATAAGATGTTCCATATTCTTTTTATCTTTCATTCTGGCAATTGTAATATGAGGGGAGAATTCCCTTTTTTCTTTTCTTATTTTAATCCTTTCGAGACTCTCTTCCAGCTGCTTATAAATCCCGGATATCTCTTCTCCTCCGCTTCCGATTTCCAAAAAGATAACCCTCGCATTACCCGGACTGGGAAAAGCATTTATCTTCCCATTGATTTCATACTCAAATTTATTAAACTTATCGGCCGTTTCTTTTATAGCTTTTTTTATCTTTTCTATCTTATCTATATTTACGTTCCCAAGGAATTTCAATGTTATATGGATATTCGGAGCAGATACCAATTTTATATGACTATTCTCCTTAAGCAGATTTTTCGTATAGTCATATATATTATCCTTTATATGTCCCGTAATATCTATAGCTATGAATAATCTTTTTTCACTTTCACTCAAGTAAAAATCGCCTCTTTATTTATGTTTAATTATGGCCGCTCTGAGTTCATTAAGTATAAACTGTGCGGTTCTGAATTTGATCTCATATCTTGTACCCGGAAACTTTTTTTCAAATACTCTCTCAAATCCGTCGGGTCCCACTATGCAGCAATATATAAGACCCAATTTACCGCTCTCTGCTTCCGGCCCGGCATAACCCGTCACACTTAACGCATAATCGGAATCGAATAAATCCCTAACCTTCTTTGCCATGTCCAGACATACTTCTCTGCTCACGGCTCCATACTTTTTAAGAACGTTTTTATCGATATCAAGTAACTTCATTTTAGAATAATCCGAATAAGATATTATGCTTCCCAGGAAAAATTTTGAACTTCCAGGTGTATCCGTGATAATACTGCTTACAAGACCGCCGGTTATAGATTCCGCTGCACTTATAGTCAGATTGCCTCCGATTCTTGCCAGGGCTTCTTTCAGGTTGTCGGAAATCAGAGTATCTTCCTTTCCGTAGAAGTAGTTCCCCAGCTTATCCGAAATCTTCTTTTCGATCTTTTTCAAATTCATCCTGGCTTCGTTATCATCCTGTGATTGTGCAACCAGTATTATTTTTGTCAGACCCGGATTCGCGGTAATTCCTATCCGGACATCTATATTTCCCGCTTCTTCAACAATCTCTTTGATCTTTTCCTCTATCTCCGTTTCGCTTATATCCGTAGTGAGCAGAGTAGATTTTTTGATCTTAAAAATATTTTTTTCCAGGCCCTTATCCGTTAATCTTTTTTTCAAGAAAGGTACGACATCTTTTTCGAACATGCTTCGCATCTCTTTTGGGACGCCAGGGATGCAGAATATATATTTATTTCCGTCCCGTTCTATTTGAAATCCAGAGGCACTTCCAATTTCCGGCTTAAAGGGAATAGCACCTTCCGGGATATAGGATTGCCGCAGTAGTCTGTCAATGATTTCCTGGCTTTTGGTTTCCTTTATGAATTTCAGACTGGTTACATCAAGGTC
>CAZYQD010000002.1:26427-28390 GCA_964649405.1 uncultured Actinomycetota bacterium | reverse complement strand
TGATTTCCTGGCTTTTGGTTTCCTTTATGAATTTCAGACTGGTTACATCAAGGTCTCTGTCTCTTATTAGTTTCTGATTTAGAACCGAAGCCACCGCGTTCCTTGTTACATCGTCATCGGTGGGACCTAAGCCTCCGGTTATTATTACCAGATCGCTGAATTCCAAACTGTGTCTCAGCACACTGGATATCTCATCGGAATCATCACTTACGGTATACATATATTTGCATTCTATACCCAGTTCGGTGATTCTTTCCGCTATATATCTGGAATTTTCATTAAGTATTAATCCCAGATTTAATTCAGTTCCTATGCTTATAATTGACAGGTTCATATCTTGGGTTCTCAAAAGGCCTTTCTAACTTTCTTTTTCTTCCAGCATTTTAATCAAATCTTCCTTTGAGATTAAAACTTCCCTTGGTTTGCTGCCGTCATATCCGCTGACGAGCTCTCTATCTTCCATCTGGTCGATAATCCTTGCAGCTCTTGAATAACCTATTTTCAGTCTTCTCTGTAGTAGTGAAGCCGATGCATGTCCAAAATCAACGACCACTCTTAAGGCTTCGTAGAATAATTCATCTTCATTTTGAACATATTTTTCTTCATCGCTTATTCTTTTTGAGATTTCCAGACTGTACTCCGGGGTACCGATATTTCTTATATATCCTGTGATCATCTCTATTTCGCTTGAGGTCACGAAAGCTCCCTGAATCCTTTCCGGCCTGTTGGAATAATAAGGCAGATAAAGCATATCTCCCTTTCCCACCAATTTTTCTGCTCCCGGGCAGTCCAGGATAACTCTGGAATCCACATTGGATGCAACCATGAACGCTATCCTTGAAGGAACATTAGCCTTGATCAGCCCCGTTATTATATTGACCGAAGGTCTCTGAGTGGATATTATCAAATGAATACCGACTGCCCTCCCCATTTGAGCAATCCTGCAGATACTATCCTCTACCTCGGAAGCCGATAACATCATTAAATCAGCCAGCTCATCGATAAAGACCAGTATATAAGGCAGCGGCTTGAAATTCTTATCCCCGTTTTCACTTCTTTCAGCCTCGAAATTATACATTTCCAGGGATTTGAAATTTCTTCCGACGAGTACCTTGAACCGGTTTTCCATTTCTTCCACTATCCATGCAAGAGCAGAGGAAGCCTTCTTTGGATTTATCACAACCGGTGACAGGAGATGAGGTATTCCGTTGTAGATACTGAGTTCAACCATTTTAGGGTCGATCATTATAAATCTGACATTACTCGGTTTTACTTTCATCAAAAGAGAGATAATGATGCTGTTAAGACATGAGCTTTTCCCCGAATTGGTGGCGCCTGCAATCAGTATATGCGGCATCTTTGATATATCCATATAAATAATGTTTCCCGAAAGGTTTTTCCCCAGCGGAACATTGAGAAGATTATCCATAAGATTCTTATCGTCACTCGAGTAAATATCCCCCAGAGTAACTATACTTCTTACAGTATTGGGTACTTCTATACCGATGGCAGATCTTCCGGGTATAGGAGTCAGGATTCTTATGTCCGGCGAGCCCAGAGCAACACAAAAATCATCCTCCAGACTGAGCAGTCTCTGTACCTTGACTCCCGGTGACAATTTTAATTCATAAAGAGTCACCGTGGGGCCGCCAACCACCCTGTCTATTCTGACATCCAAATTAAAATCATTGAACAGCCTGTTCAGAGTATATACTCTTTCCTTTACGCTTTGTTTATATAATTTGGAAGGCAAATTTTGGGATTTCTTTAATAAATTTATAGGAGGAAGTCTGTAACCGGTCTCAAGGTCGCCGCTTCTTACAATCGGTATTTTCAATTGATTACCTCTGGCTCCGGCTGTGCCTGTCATCTCCATAAAATCCTCGGGCATCTCCATTTTTTCCTTCGATATCCTGCTCATATTGTCTATTACTTCGATCCTCTTTAAATCTAATTTTTCTTC
>CAZYQD010000002.1:24673-26327 GCA_964649405.1 uncultured Actinomycetota bacterium | reverse complement strand
CCGTCAGGTTATTGCTTACAATTCCAAGTATCGAGAAAAATAACAGGAAAAATCCCCAGCCAAAACTGGAGGGCAGGAGACGGATCCTTCTCAGAAAGAAACTGAAACCCCAGATCAGAAGCATAAACGGGATTAAAAACTTTCCTATTCCGAAAGTATAAGATAAGAAATTATTTACTGATGTATTTACAATGCCTGAACCCGCAAAGCCATATACGCTTATAAAGAGCAGGACCGAAACCGCTATTACCAAAACACCATAGACTTCGGTTCTTCTTTTAACGTATTTCTTTTTTTCTACCGGACGGGTTGGTTTGTAATTCTTCCTGGTTTTTTCTACCTTTTTACGCTTATAATTTCTTCTGGCCATTTTTTAGGATATAAGATTTGAATTAATGTCTGTCGGGACTGATAACCCTGGTTATTATTATAGGTCTTATCTCTGCTTTTTTAAAAATAAATTTTTCTATCCTGTCATTAATAAGTTTTTCTATTGTCGTTTTATCAATGACATTACTGTCGAAATAATTTTTTATGGTAACTTTAATGATTTTTTTTGCTTCATTTAAAAGTACCTTTAAATTTTCTATATATATTACTCCTTTAAGGATGAAATCAGGTTCGCATAAAATCTTTTTCCCTATATTATCAATTCCAAGAACTATAAATATGATCCCGCTTCTAGATAAAATCTTCCTGTCCTTAAGTACTATATCTTCTATGTTACCCATTCCAACGCCATCCACGTAAATAGTTTGCGGATGTAGATTGCCCGAAATCCTGCAAAAATCATTATTCATTTTAATGATATCCCCATCTTCAGCTATGATTATATTCTTTTCATCCATCCCCATAGACTGCGCTATCTGGGCATTCTGGATCTTATGTTTATCTTCTCCGTGAATGGGAATGAAGTATCTGGGACTGACCATATTTATCATAATTTTTATTTCTTCACGGGCCGCATGACCGGATACGTGAACACCGGCAATGGACTCATAATAAACATCGGCTCCTTTCTTTATGAGCATATTTATGGTATTGGATATAGCCCTTTCATTACCCGGGACAGGAGATGCAGAGATTATTACCATATCTCCCTTCATTATATTGATTCTTTTATGCTCACCCAGTGCCATCCTGTTCAAAGCCGATAGCGGTTCACCCTGGCTTCCCGTAGAAAGTATGATTATTTCTTTTAACGGAAACTCATCGATCCTGGATATTGGGATTATGGTGTCCGCCGGTATTTTTAAATAACCAAGTTCGGCGGCAACCCTGATTGTTTTCAAAATCGATTTGCCCGAAATGGCAACCCTTTTATTGAGCTTACTGGCTACATCCAGAACCTGTTGTATCCTGTGAATGTGTGAAGAGAAAGTGGCAACAATGATCCTTTTTGAAGCTTTTTCAAACTTTTCTAACAATGTTTTTCCCACATCCCGTTCAGGCAGTGTATATCCTATTTCTTCGGCATTTGTACTGTCGCATAATAGAGCCAGCACGCCTTCTTCACCTGCCCTGGCTATTTTTGAAAATTCGATCACTTTATCATCGATTGGATCATAGTCAAATTTAAAATCACCGCTGTGTACCACAGTTCCGATATCTGTTTTTATGACCAGTCCCACTCCATCCGGTACGCTATGATTTA
>CAZYQD010000002.1:1845-24573 GCA_964649405.1 uncultured Actinomycetota bacterium | reverse complement strand
GTTCCGATATCTGTTTTTATGACCAGTCCCACTCCATCCGGTACGCTATGATTTACCCTGAAAAAACTTATATGGAATGGTCCGATCTCAAGCGGTTCATCAGGGTTTATTTCATTATATTTTACCGGTATCATTTTTTGAGAGTTTTCGAACTTTATTTTGGCCAGTCCTATGGTAAGTCTGGTTGCATATATAGGTGCATTGATTTCTTTAAATAAAAAAGGCAGGCCGCCTATATGATCTTCATGCCCGTGTGTAAGTATTATTGCTTTTACTTTACTTTCATTTTTTTTGATATATGAAAAATCAGGTATTATAAAATCGATTCCAGGCATATCGTCATCGGGAAACATTATTCCACAATCAACTATTATGATATGATTGTCTTTTTCAAAGACCATCATATTTTTTCCTATGCCGCTTAAACCTCCCAGGGGTATTAATTTTAAACTAGTCTTTTTTGCCATGATTATTTATTTTCAAATTTCACCTCTAGTTAATCACTATCCAATTAACTTATTATTTTATGTCTCTTCAATATTGCCTTAAAAGCCTCGAGCTCTCTATCTTCCATAGGACATAACGGAAGTCTGCATGGACCTACATTTATACCCTTTAGATTCAATGCTTCTTTGATGGGAACGGGATTTGATGCTATAAAAATCCCGTAGAAAACATCCAGGAGGTCAAGGTGCATTCTGGCTGCTTTCTTAAGATCGCCACTTTTGAAACTGGTCACCATTTCTTTTATTTCCCTGCAGATTATATGTGAAGCTACGCTTATTATGCCGTAGCCTCCAAGTGAAAGTACCGGCAGTGTGTCGCCATCATTACCGCTATAAACAAGGAAGTCCTCATCAGTATCCCTGATTATTTCCGCAATCTGTCTCATATCAGCGCTGGCTTCTTTGACTCCGCAGATATTATCTATCTTTGACAACTCAACACAGGTTTTTGAACTTATGTTGGATGATGTTCTCGAGGGGACATTATAAATTATTATGGGTGTTTTTACCTCGGCAGCAATTGCTTCAAAGTGTTTAAAAAGACCCATTTGAGAAGGCCTGTTATAATACGGCCCAACCAGAAGCAGGCAGTCCACCCCGATTTTTTCCGCTTCTTTCGATAATTCTATTGAATGTCTGGTATCATTGGAACCAGTTCCGGCAATAATTTTTACTTTATCTCCAAAATTATCTTTCGCAAATTTGAATAATTTTATCTTTTCATTGTCATCCAGAGTCGAGGCTTCTCCGGTTGAACCGGAAAGTACTATTCCTTCGCTTCCTTCATCGATCAAATATTTTATTAATTTTCCGCATGAATCAAGATCAAGATTATAATCTTTATCGAATGGGGTCACCATCGCCGTAATTACTTCGCCTATATTTATCATTTGATCCTCCTAAAATAATGCCCTGGTTACATGTCTATTAATTTATCCAATCCGAAAGTAAAATTGGGAAGTTTATCCAGATTTCTAATGGCAAGGATGACGCCTGGATAAAAGGATGATCTGTCGATACTGTCATGCCTTATCGACAAAGTCTGACCCTTTGTCCCGAATATGACCTGCTGGTGAGCCAGCAGTCCAGGCAGTCTCACACTATGAATATGTATACCGCCGGTAAATCCACCTCTCGATCCTTCTACGGTCTCGGTTTCCCCTTCTTTTAATCTGGACCTGCTTAAACTATTTTCCAAACTTATTTCTTCCGCTGTAAGTAAAGATGTGCCCGAAGGCGCATCCTTCTTTTTATCATGGTGCATCTCGATTATTTCGCAGTCATCGAAATATTTCAATATCATCCTGGAAATTTTGATCATTACCGCAGCTCCAATAGAAAAATTGGGAACAATAAGTGTCTTACTATTCGAGTTTAAGGCTCTGCCTTCAATTTTCCTTAAATCCTCTTTACTCAAACCTGTGGTCCCCACGATTATGTTTATGTTGTTATCAATGGCCCAGTTTATATTTTTATTGGCTGATTCCGCGGTTGTAAAATCAACGATAATATCCGGATTCAACTTCTTGATATCTTCATATGAATCATGGATCCTGTACCCTGTTTTCTTACCCGTTAAAAACTCTCCTATATCGACACCGGTATTTATGATGTCAAAACCTCCGACCAATTCTATTTCTTTCTCTTTTATAAGTTCCCCGGAAATAGATTTTCCCATTTTCCCGCAAATACCGAACATTATTATTTTTTTCATGATAATCCGCCTTTATTTAATTTACCCAGTGTCACAAGATTCATTTTATCCGGTTTGAAATACTTGTTTGCTATATCGTTTAGATCTTTTCGCTCTACTTTATCTATTTTCTTCAATATCTCGTCAATAGTCAAAACCTTTTTATCAAATAGGAGTCCTTTCCCCAATCTGAACATCCGTGAGCTTATATCTTCGACTCCCAGAACGATATTGCCCTTTAAGTTTTCTCTGGATCTTTCAAGTTCGATATCTTTTACTCCGTGATTTCTTATATCTGTTATCTCGTCCTTGATCAGTTTCAAAATCTTATCCGTGTTTTTAGGCGAAGAAGCCGAATATACGATTATTATACCCGTATCATGATACTGAACATTACTACTGAAAATAGAATATGCCAGGCCTTCCTCTTCTCTTATTTTCTGGAATAGTCTGCTGCTTATACTGCCTCCAAGTAAATTCGTAAAAAGAGAAAGCGGATATTTATCCTTGCTGTCCCTCCTGCAGCCCAGCCCGCCAAAACACATATGAACCGAACTGGTCTTATTGCTCTGTACGTTCCTGACACTTCCTTTCAGAATGGGCTTCTTTCCCGAAAAATTACTGGTACGTTTTTTTCCTGCTATCCTGTCTGTATGTTTTTTTACTTCATTTACCAAATCGCTGTGCTTTATATTACCTGCCGCTGAAATAACGGCTGTGCTTATATCGAACTCTTTTTTGAAATATTTAAGTATAGCGGCTTTTTTGATTTCTTTAAGAGAATTCCTGGTTCCCAGAATCGGGAGGCTTAAAGGATGACCATCCAGAACCGTTTCGTAGAAATAATTCATTATGCTGTCGGAAGGATTGTCGTCAACCATCTTTATTTCTTCTACTATTACTTTTTTCTCGGTTTCGATATGTTCGGTCTTGAAAGATGGGTTCATCAATATATCAAATAAAAGTTCCATGCAGTTGCCAAGATGGGTATCGATAAAATCAGCATATATACAGCAATTTTCTTTATCGGTGAATGCGTTGAATTCGGCACCCATCAAATCGAACTCGATTGCTATATCCCTGTAATTTCTTTTCTGGGTGCCCTTGAAGACAAGATGCTCTATAAGATGGGAAATTCCGCTGATGCTTTTATTTTCTTTTCTGGATCCGGTTGGTATCCAGAAACCCAGCGATATGGATCTGAAATGGGGTAAATATTCACTAATAACTCTTATACCGTTATTTAATTCAGTTATTTCATATTTATCGAATTTTACACTATTTGAAGAAACTATTTTTTTATTTACCTCATTAAAAAAATTTCAGATATCAGTTCTTTCCAGTCCTATTTTTTTTGTTCTGGAATCGATATTGCCGACCCTGACAGATATTTTATCACCTATTTTTAAATAATCGTTAACGTCATTTATCCTTTTATTCGAGACTTTGGATATATGGAGAAGTCCATCCACTCCCGGGAACAAATTAACGAAAGCTCCGTAGCTGGTTATGCCGACTACCGTTCCTAAAAACTCATCTCCCATCTTTATGTCTTCGATGCCCTTTAACATACCTTCTATTTTTTTCCTTGCCATCTCCATATTGACATCATTGGAAGATGTAATGGAAACAAGACCTTCCCCATTATAATCACTTATATCGATCTCTTCCAAATCAAATTCTTCTTTAATGCTTTTAATATTTTTTCCGCCCGGTCCTATGATCTCGCCGATCTTTTCTTTAGGAACCTTAAAAGTAGTTATTCTTGGTGCACTACTTGCCAGATATTCCCTTGGTTGGGGGATTACTTCAAGCATCTTGTCCAGTATATAAAGTCTTCCTTCCTTTGCTTTCTCCAGAGTATTTTTTATGATATCCAGGCTTATGCCCTTTATTTTCATATCCATTTGAAGCGCAGTGATTCCATTTTTGGTTCCTGCAACTTTAAAGTCCATATCTCCATAAAAATCTTCCAGACCCTGTATATCCTTGAGTACTATACATTTATCATCCTCACCTTTAATAAGTCCCATTGCTATACCTGAAACCGGGTTTATTATTGGAACACCTGCATCCATCAGAGCCAGGGTGCTCCCGCATACACTTGCCATCGAGGTGGAACCATTTGATTCCAGGACTTCTGATACCAGTCTCAGGACATATGGAAATCTATCCTCATCAGGTATCATCGGTCTCAGAGCTTTTTCTGCCAGTGCGCCGTGCCCTATCTCTCTTCTTCTAGGTCCCCGGAGCGGCCAGGTTTCACCCGTACTGAAAGGCGGGAAATTATAATGATGTATATATCTTTTGAATTCTTCTTTTCCCAGGCTGTCAATTTTTTGCGCTTCTCTTATCGAACCCAGCGCCAGTATGGTCAGAGCCTGTGTTTTCCCCCTGGTAAAAAGTCCTACACCATGTGTCGTTTCGGGAAATAACCCTACCTCGCAGTTTATTTCTCTAATCTCATCAGGTTTTCTGCCGTCAGGTCTGATCCCTTTTTCCAGTATAAGCTTCCTTACCAGTTCTCTTTCGAGATCCTTAAAACTTACTCCTATGCTTTCTTTATCTTCCGGGAACTCGGATTCCAGCTCTTTCCCAATCTCTTCCTTTATTATCATTATCTTATCCTGAAAATACCCTCTGGAGGTATTGTCCAGTAGAGCTTTCTTTTTGTCATCCCCGGAATATTTGACGATATTGTCCAGAACTTCCTGTATTCTTCCTTCTGCCAGTTCTCTTACTTTCTTTTCGACATCTTTATTCAATTCGAAGTTAATTGTCTGTCTCTTTTCTTTGCCGGCTATTTTCTTGAATTCTTTTTGGAAATCAACGATTTTTTTAATTTCGATATGCGCTCTTTCTATGGCTTCCAGCGTTATTTCTTCCGAGACTTCCTTGCCTCCCGCTTCCACCATCAATATTGCGTCTTCAGTTCCGGCTACTACTATGTCTATGATGCTTTCTTCGATTTCGCTATAATCCGGATTTATTATCCAGTTCTCTCCCACTTTTCCTATTCTGACTGCACCTATAGGTTCTTCGAATGGTATATCCGATATGTATAATGCCATCGAAGCTCCATTTATTACGGAAATATCGTAAGGATTGATTTGATCAAAAGAAATGACCGTACCGATCAATTGGACTTCATTTCTTATATATTTATCGAATAATGGCCGTAGAGGCCTGTCGGTCAATCTTGAATTAAGAATTGCCTTATCGCTTGCTCTGCCTTCTCTTTTAAAAAATCCTCCGGGTATTTTCCCTGCTGCATACATCCTCTCTTCGACATCCACCACCAGAGGGAAAAAATCCGTGTTCCCGGATGGATTCTGACTCATTACTACGGTAATCAATACCCCATTTCCGCAAAATTTGACAAGAACTGAATTAGCCAGTCTGGCTATTTTTCCGGTCGAAAAAATCATTTTCTTGCCGCCAATATCTAAAGTACAACTTTTTTCCATTTATTTACTATTTCTCCTTTTAACTGCAGAGATAAAAAAAAATACTTAAGCTGGAATTATTTCCTTAAACCTAATTCTTCAATTATTTTTTTATACTTTGCTATATCATTACTTTTTAAATATCCCAGAAGTCTTTTTCTTTTGCCAACCATAATAACAAGTCCCCTTCTGGAATGATGATCCTTTTTATTCTCCTTCAAATGTTCATTCAGCCTGTTGATCTTCTTGGTAAGAATCGCTACCTGAACTTCGGAGGAACCGGTATCATTCTCATGAGTTTTAAATTTCTCTATTACCTTTTTTTTGTCCTCTTTAACTAAAGCCAACTTTCACCTCCTCGAAAATGTTCGAAGTATAATTTATCATAACTGTATATTAATTACAATTTAAACACTTTTAGCTATTTTACCCTCAGCAGAATAAAATCCGGTAATAAAACTCTTTCGAAGTCCTTTGAAATATGCCATATTTATTAAATTTTTACCTTAAAATATTTACCGGCATACTTTAAATCCAGCTTCATCCTGTTAATCAGTTTTTCTTTACTCTCAAAAACAATTTCGTCCCGAAGTCTTTTTAAAAAACTGATTTTTATTTTTCTTTTATAGATATTATCTCCAAAATTTATTATAAAAGCCTCGATCCATTTTTTCGATTCTTTAAAAGTCGGATTGTCTCCCACATTTATAATAGCCGGAAGCGATTTATGCCTGCTGCCGACAATTTCGACGGTACCCAGATATACTCCATCATTCGGAGTCACGAAAATTTCGTATATATCTATATTGGCTGTAGGAAATCCAAGCTGTCTCCCCCTTCCTGCTCCCTTTACAACGATTCCTTCGACCTGCGGATCCCTGCCTAATAATTTTTTTATATCCTTTATCTTGCCCTGGGAATAGTATTTTCTTATGTTCGTACTTGAGACTACCTCGTTTTTTATTTTAAGAAGAGGTACCACATTTACTTTTATATTATATGGTTTTAAAAAGCTTTTTAGGAATTGTATGTCTCCCTTTGCCTTAAAGCCAAAACGAAACCTGCTCCCTACAAAAATCTCTTTTATATGAAACTTGCCTATAAGTATGTCCCTGCAAAACTTATCGGGTTCCATCATTAAAAAATCTGAATCGAAATTGGCTGTCACAATATAGTCAATACCCAGCTTATCTATTATCTTTATTTTTTCCTCATAAGGAATTATGAGCTTCTTGGACAACTCGCTTTTTATAACATTGAGAGGAGGCTTATTAAAAGTCAAGACTATACTGACACCTTTGATTTTCTTAGCTTGTTTAATACATGATTCCAGTATCTTCCTGTGTCCCAGGTGTATCCCATCAAAAAAACCTATTACTGCAACAGGATTTTTATCCTTGAAATAATCTTTATCTATTTTTTTTAATTCCAGTAATTCTGCCACTTAAGACTTTCTTTTTTAAAAAAATATCAAATTTTATAGATTTTATTACACTACTCAAAAATCACAATACTTTTAGTTATATTAGATTTTGTATCCTTGATGCCGGAAATATTTATCTCGTTTAAAATCTCATGTATTGCTATTGTATTTTCATTACTATCTTTTATTTTTATTAAAATCCCTTTTTTGAGAAGATCGCTCTCTCCTGTTTTTACTGACATTATCATCTCGCCGCTGATCCGGTTACCATTGATTACAAAGCTTTTAAACTCGTCCTTGATATAAAGGACCGGACTGCTTTCCAGTAATCTTTCAATAGGTATCATATATGGAGCTATTAATAAATCACCTTTTTTAAGACCACTCTTTAAAAATGACCCAACATCGATACCATCCTCAAGTCTGAAATTTCCGATTTTTACTCTTTCCAGTCCCTTTATCGATGCGCCGCAGTCCAGCCTTTCTCCGATCTCATGAGCCAGGGACCTTACATATGTACCGGAACTGCAATTTATCTTTATTGTCAGTAAATCTTTGTCCAGAGAAACCAGTTTCAGATCATAAATATTTACAATTCTCGGCTTTAAATCTACATTCCATCCCTTTCTTGCAAACTTATAAGAAGGTTTACCTTTATATTTTACCGAGGAATATACGGGTGGTTTCTGTTCTATTTTACCTGTAAGTTTATCAAGGATCCCGGATATCTCTGCGTCACTAATATCACCGACCTTCCTTTCGGCCAGTACTTTCCCATCAAGGTCCCATGTATCAGTGACCACACCCAGTTTTATTTCTGCAATGTATTCTTTATTTAAAGTTAAAAAATAATTGAATAACTTTGTGGCTTTATTTATCAATACAATAAGCAGGCCCTCTGCAATTGGATCCAGCGTTCCGGCATGACCGATTTTTTTTAAAAAAAAACTCTTTTTATACTCCTGATGACATCATAAGAGATTGTATCAGGTAATTTGTTTATTAGTATTATGCCGTTGAAATCTTCCAGTATATCGGATTTATCAATCGTAACACTCATAATTTTATATTATCTACTACTGCTTTCTTTAAATTATTAATGACAGTTCTTAAATTTCCATTATCGGAATAAGCAGACGCCATCCGATGGCCGCCACCATTGAAACTGCTGGCGATCCTGAATAAATCGATATCTTTATCCGAGGTACGAAGGCTGATCTTGTAAGATTTCCCTGCAGTCTGCTTTATAAGAGCTGCTATTTTTACCTTCTCCGCACTCCGGAGAAGATTGATCACACCATCCTGAGCAGAGAATGGCAGATCCAGTTTTTTAAAATCCTTATCAAGAATATATGAATAAATCAACCCGTAGGAACCCACATATTTAATTCTTTGAAGAATAAGCTGGATTAATTTAAACCTTGCGAGAGGTTCATTTTCATATATATCCTTATGGATCTCGGAAAGATTTATATTGAATTTCAGCAGCTCGCTTACTGCTTTATGGACAGCATAATTGGTATTACTGTATTGGAATTTTCCTGTATCAGTAAGTATTCCTACATAGATACCCAGAGCTATTTCATGATCCAGGAGTTTCGGGTAATGTTTTTGTATTAATTCATATAAAATCTCGGCAGTCGCTGATTTTCCTGTATCTACAATATTCAAATCACCGAAATTACTGTTATTTTTGTGATGGTCTATGTTTATTATATATTTAGTATTGGCCTTAAGGGCTTTAAAATCCAGATTCATCCTGAATTCATCGGCACAGTCAAGACAAATACAGATATACCCTTTACCGTAGTCCTTTATTTCCATAAAATCTTTGCCGATTTTATCTAAATAAGGAAGAAACTTATATTGATAAGGAAGTTCGCTATTGCAAATCGCTGCTGCATTCTTTTTTAACAGGGATATTAATTTATATAGAGCTATCTGTGAACCTAGAGAGTCACCATCCGGATAAGCATGTGTGATAATTAAAAAATCGCGATTGTCGTCAATGATTTCCGATATCTGTTTATATAACTTGTTTATTTCCAATCAGGCTACCTTCTTGATATTATTTTTTCTTATCCAGTGATTCCAATATTTCCGAAATCCGCATGCCGTTATCAATTGATTTATCGTATAAAAATCTTATGACCGGTACATTTCTTAACTTTAATCTTTGTTGTAGATTCTTCTTTATAAAACCACTGCAATTCTTTAAACCTTCTAAACTTCTTTTTATTTCATTTTCTTCGCCCATAACGCTTACAAAGACATTCAGCCATTTAAAATCAACGGATAATTTAGTATCGGTCACCGTAACGAATCCAATTCGGGGATCTTTTACTTTGGTATTGATAAGAAAACTTATTTCTCTTTTCAGATCTATCTCGGCTTTTCTTGTCCTATCCACTTAAATCACCACTGCTGCCAAAAAATTATTTCTCCTCGTAAAATTCCAATATGTCGCCTTTGCTGAGATCCTGAAAACCTTCAAGTCTTATGCCGCATTCATATCCTGCGGATACTTTTTTGATATCTTCTTTGAAGCGATGGAGAGTTGCAACTTTCCCCTCATGGATTAGTTTACCTTCTCTTATTACATTGACCAGATTGCCTCTCTCGACTTCACCTTCAAGAATATAAGAACCGGCTATTATCCCGATTTTGGGGAGTTTGAATATTTCCCTGACTTCGGCTTTACCCTTATCGATCCTTTTTATCTCAGGTTCCAGTAATCCTTTAAAGGCAAGGGTAATATCATCAATCAATTTATAGATAATATCATATGTCCTGACTTCCACATTTTCCTTTTTTTGCAATGCTTCCGCTTTCTGGGTAGGAACAACTTCAAATCCTACTACAATTGCATCCGAGGCTGCGGCTAACAGGATGTCGCTATCAGTTATGGCTCCGATTCCTTTATGTATTATATCGATCTTTATTGTTTCTTCTATTATGTTATTAAGTGACCTTTCTACTGCATCAAGTGATCCTTCCGAACCTGCCTTAAGAATTATTTTTAATTTTTTTATCTCCATTTCTTTTGATAATTCGGACAATCTTTCCAGAGTCAATGGCATTCTGGATTCCTTAGTTTTTAATATTTTTCTTTCATAATCTTTCGTATTTAAAAGTTCTTTGGCTACCTTCTCATTTTTAACCACAAATAATTTATCTCCTGCTTTTGGTACAAAAGAAAAACCGGTGATCTCAACCGGTTGCGACAGGACCGCTTCCCTCAAGGTATTAAGGTTTTCATCCCTTATTAACCTTATTTTCCCAAATGAACCACCGGTAATAAAAGAATCCCCTATTTTTAATTTTCCTCTCTTTACTATAACGGTACCTATGGGACCCAGATTTTTATCCAATCTTGATTCGATTATGATCCCTATACCTTCGGAATTAGGATTACCTTTTATTTCATTCAAATCTGCCACCAGCAAGATCATTTCAAGAAATTCGTCCAGATTGATCTTTTTTTTGGCTGAGATTTCTATACAGACGGTATCTCCTCCCCACTCTTCAGTAACCAGATTATATTCAGTAAGACTTTTTTTTACCTTTCCGACATTTGCATTTGGCAGGTCTATCTTATTGATAGCGATGATTATGGGAACACCGGCTTCCTTTGCATTATCTATGGCTTCCACGGTCTGGGGCATAATACCGTCATCTGCGGCAATAACTATTACCGCTATATCGGTGACTCTTGCCCCCCTGACCCTCATAGCTGTAAATGCTTCATGCCCTGGTGTGTCAATGAAAGTGATTTTCTTACCCTTGTAAATGACCTGGTAGGCACCTATGCGCTGGGTTATACCGCCTTCTTCATTAATTGCAACTCTGGTTTCCCTGATCACATCAAGCAGTGTTGTTTTTCCGTGGTCTACATGGCCCATTACCGTAACTATTGGGGGTCTGGGTTCCAGATCTTCTTCTGAATCCTTATAGACTTCATCCAGTTTTTCTTCAAAACCTACAATATGATATTTAAAGTTATATTCCTGAGAGAGGTATTCTATCAGATCCTTTGTCAGAGATTGGTTGATATTGATAGTCTCGCCCATATCAAATAAAAGTTTTATTATTTTGCTCGACGGGACATTTATTTTTTCCGATAATTTTTTTATGGTTATCCCTTCGGAAATTTCAATTACTTTTTTTATCTCCGGTTTTTTCTTTAATTTCTCAAGCTTTGTTTGTTCGACTTTTGAAATTCCCTCGCCTTCAGCCTTCTTTACCTGGGTGACTTTTTTCTTCTGGATTAATTTGGGTCTGAATCTACCTTCCTTTTCCTCTTTATCCAGCTCCCTGTCCAGCACACTGCGGATGCTTGATTTTTTCTCTTCTTCCCAATCTGCCTTTGGTTTTTCTGCAGTTTTTACTTCGCTTTCAGTTACGGATATTTCTTCCGTCTTAATATCGTCTTTAATTTTTTTCTTTGCCGCTTTTTTGACGGTACCTTTTTGAACAGGTCTGGTCTCGACTTTACTTTTGGGCCCAGCCGAAGATTTATCCTTTACCCCGGTTTTTGTTTTTTCCCCGGTCTCTTTTTTTATTTTAACTTCAGTCTTTTTCTTTGTCCCGGATTCCGCTGCTTGTGCTGCTTTTTTCTTACTTCCGGTTCCAAATTCCGGCTTTTTTTTATCCGCAACACGTCCTTTGCCTTCAGCACGCTTTCCGGCTGCCGCTCCGGTTTTCTTCTTTTGTTCCAGCTCGTCCTTCTTTAAATCTTTTGACCCGGACTTATCTTCTTTTTTAATTTTACCTTCCTCTTTTTTTATATTCATAAATCTTTCGAATCGCGCTCTATTTATTATTTATATATGATATACCTTTAAAATCACAAGTTTTCTGTTTATCTAAGTTATTTACTGGTTTCGGTATCTTCTTCTTTGCTTTTCAATCTTTCTTTTCGTGCTTCATCCAATTCTTCTTCGAATTGCTTTTCACTCTTTATATCTATTTTCCAACCAGTTAATTTCGCAGCCAGTCTTGCGTTCTGACCTTCTCTGCCTATTGCCAGAGAGAGCTGGTCATTTGATACAACAACCAATCCAAACTTTTTTTCTTCATCTGTCAGCACTTTTAAAATTTTGGCCGGGCTGAGAGCATTTTTAATAAAGGTGACAACATCATCGCTATATTCGACAATATCTATTTTTTCCCCTCCCAGTTCATCGACGATCATCTTTACCCTCGAACCTTTTGGGCCAACACAGGCACCTACCGGATCTACATTTCTCTCGTTTGAACTAACGGCAATTTTAGTCCTGTAACCTGCTTCCCTTGCAATACTCTTTATCTCTACGATTCCTTCATAAATCTCCGGTACCTCTAATTCGAATAATTTTCTTATCAAGCCGGTATGTGTCCTGGACACTATCACCTGGGGACCTTTTGTCGTTTTTCTTACATCCGAAATATATACTTTAATTCTTTCGCCGTGTTTGTATCTCTCTCTAGGAACCTGTTCATACGGGGGAAGCAATGCCTCTACTTTGCCCAGATCCACCAGGGTAAATCTTGCATCGCTTTGCTGGACAATACCTGTTACCATGTCTCCTGTCCTATCTTTGAATTCGTCATACATTATCTCCCGCTCGGCTTCCTTTATCCTTTGCCTTATTACCTGCTTGGCAGTCTGCGCCGCTATTCTTCCGAAATTATCCGGTGTGACCTCGATTTCATTTTTTTTACTATCTTCTTCTGCCGTTTCGCCTGCGCTTTCGCCTTCATCCAAAATTTTAAACACTTTTATTTCGCCGGTCTTTTCATCGATATCCACACGACATTCATACTCAACCTGATAATTTTTCTTATAGGCTGAAACAAAGGCAATTTTAAGGGCTTCTATCAATGTATCCATCTTTATGCCCTTTTCTTTTTCTAATTCTACTAATGCCTCTATTAATTTTCTATTCAACTTAAGTCACCTACTTATGACAAAATTTAAACTAAAAAAAAGTGGGACCAGCCCACTAATTTTTATAACTATTCACATTAAAATTCTATCAAAGTATATCACAAAATATAAAAAATTCAATTGGCTAAAAAGCCCTTAGCAATTCCTTTAAACCTGTATATCTCTTCTCGACTATATTCCTGTTTACTGCCATTCCTATTGCTTTTTTACTTCCAACTATTATCGCAAGTTCTCTGGCTCTGGTTATGGCCGTATAAAGTAAATTTCTCTGAAGCAGCATATAATGGGAGGTCAGAATAGGGATCACTACACATTTGAATTCGGAGCCCTGAGATTTATGAATAGTTATGGCATAAGACAGGGTTATTTCATCCAGTTCGTAAAAACTATATCTAACGGTCCTGCCATCAAAATTTACACTTATTTCCTCGGCTTCTAAATCTATGCTATTTATAAATCCGATGTCACCGTTATAAATATCTTTTTCATAATTATTTTTCAGCTGTATTACTTTATCATTCAATCTATACTGCACTGACCCTTTCTGAATCTTTTTACCGGTGGGATTTAAGACATCCTGAAGTCTGGAATTTAGATTATTCACCCCTACGATTCCTTTATTTGTAGGGACCAGGACCTGGACATCGCAGAGCGGATCATAATTAAAACTTTGGGGAATTTTTTTTGTTAGCAGATTTAATATAAGATTTACCACTTCTTCCGGTGTTTCTTTTTCGATAAAAAAGAAATCATTATTTTTAGGTTTACCGATATATGGAAACTGTCCGTCCCTTACTTTGTGCGCGTTATATATGATTAAGCTTTCACTTTCCTGCCTGTATATTTTTTTGAGTTCGATTACAGGAACCACACCCGAACCTATTAAGTCACTCAGGACATTTCCCGGACCAACTGCAGGCAGCTGGTCTGTATCTCCTACGAAGATAATTCCTGTCTGGGACTTAATGGCTGAGAGTAAATTTTTCATTAACGTTATATCCAGCATTGAAGCTTCATCGATTATTACCATATCTGCATCAAGGGGATTGTCATTGTTTTTTATAAATTTATTCAGGTTTGGATTATAATTTAACAACCTGTGTATTGTCCTGGCTTCCCTTCCTGTTGCCTCACATAATCTTTTGGAAGCTCTCCCCGTTGGTGCCCCTAAAAGAACTTTTTTATTTTCTTTTTCAAGAATCTTTATTATCAGATTCAGTATGGTACTCTTTCCTGTGCCGGGGCTTCCAGTTATGATCAGCATTTTCTCTGATACCGCTTTTTCGATAGCTTTTATCTGGATCTCATCAAGTATTATTTTTTCTTCAGCAGCCAGCTCACATATAAGGCGGTCTATATTATCCTTTTTGCCCTCTGCTGAGCTATCTATCCGGCCGCTTTCCAGAATGGCAAGGATTTTTTCACCCACATATTTTTCGGCATTATAGATACCAGAAAGGTAGATCTTACTCGTGTCATCTTTTACAATATTTATCTTTTTCTCTTTTTCAAGTTCGCTCAAAGCATTATTTATCTTTCCAAGCTCTACCTCAAGGAAACTCTCCGCTATTTCCAGAAATTCTTCGTATGGCAAATAACAATGTCCTTCGTCTTCTGCCTCTCCCAATAAATAGATCAGTCCTGCTTTTATCCTGAAAACCGAATCTTTTTCAATGCCTGTCATCAGTGCAATTTTATCGGCGGTCTTAAAACCTATTCCGAATATATCCTCGGAAAGTCTGTATGGATTTGTCTTTATTATATTTATGGAATTATCTCCGTAATTATTATAGATCTTTAAAGCATAAGTGCTGCTTATTCCATAAGATTGCAGGAAGATCATGACATCTCTTATGTTCTTATGCATCACCCAGGATTTTATTACCAGATTTATTCTTTTCCTGCCAATACCTTCAATCTCATTTAACTTTTTGGGGTTCTCGTCCAGTATTTTTAATGTTTCAAGCTTGAAATGAGAGACTATCCTCTCTGCCATCACAGGTCCTATGCCTTTTATAAGACCCGAACCGAGATAATTCTTGATACCGGTAATAGTTGCCGGTTCGGACGTCTTGACGGCTCCAATTTCAAACTGCTGTCCATAATTTTTGTTTTGGACCCATCTTCCGGTTATTTCAAGCTTTTCACCACAGCGAAGTTCAAAGGTATTTCCCACAATGGTAGCAACATCAGCATCATTGAGTCTTACTTTTCCGACCATAAAGCCGGTCTCGGAATTTTTATATATGATTTTTTCTAAGGTTCCCTCAATTTTGATTTCCTGATTATTCATTTTGAGGTGATTAAAGGTTATTTGCAGTATTTAATTTCTTTATAAATTCCGGAATCGAATCCAGGGGTAGTTCCATCTTCTTTCCATCTTTTCTGTATTCGACATCGATCAGTTGTTTTTCCAGGAATTTTCTTCCCAGAATAAATCTTATGGGTATACCTATGAGGTCGGAATCTTTGAATTTTATTCCCGCGTTTACTTCTCTATCGTCATAAAGGACTTCGACATCAAGTCCGGTCAGGGTCTGATATACCAGATCTCCCGCTTTTAAGAATTCCTCATTTTTTCCGGTGGTAACAATAAGGTTTACCATAAATGGAGCTATCGAAACTGGCCATATTATTCCTTTACTGTCATGCTGTTGTTCTATTGCTGCTGCCAGCATTCTGGTGATTCCTATACCGTAACAACCCATTATTAAAGGTTTTAGTTTTCCGTCTACATCCACGAACTTTGCATCCAGACTGTCGCTGTATTTGGTGCCCAGTTTGAAAATATGTCCAATCTCTATTCCTTTTTCAGCTTTAAGTTTTTCCCCGCAATGAATACAACTGCCGCTGTCCTTCCCTGATGATGACTCCGACATTTCGAAATTTGCGGAATATTCACACCCTGGACAAAAAACCAGTTTATCTTCACCATTATCGGCAAGTATTATGAATTCATGGGAAGAGCTCCCTCCGATGAGGCCGGTATCTGCTTCTACCACCCTGTAACTGAGGCCAATTCTCTCCAGAATCCTGCAGTATGCGTTATGCATCTTTTTATAAATAACCTCCAGGTCATCATCGGTTCTGCAAAAGCTGTAAGAATCCTTCATGATAAATTCCCTTGCTCTAAGCAGTCCATATCTCGGCCTTATTTCATCTCTGAATTTGACCTGTATTTGATACAGATTGATGGGTAAATCTTTATATGATTTCAAATCCAGATATGCCAGGTATGTAATCAACTCCTCGTGAGTCGGACCAAGGCAGAAATCCCTTTTGTTCCTGTCCTTCAACCTGAACATCTCCGGACCATATTCTTTCCATCTCCCCGATTTTTCCCATAAATCCGAGGGCTGCAAAACAGGTAAAAAAAGTTCGATGGCTCCGGCATTGTTCATTTCCTGTCTGACTATTTCTTCGATCTTTCTTAACACCTTGAGTCCAAGAGGTAAGAAAGAATAAATACCCGATGCAGTTTTCCTTATAAGTCCAGCTCTTAACGCCAGGGCATGACTCGATATCTCTGCTTCGCTTGGTTCTTCCTTCAGAGTGGGAATAAAAAATTCAGAAAATTTCAATTTATGCTCCCTTTTATTTAAATTAATCTTTTTAAGCTTTTTTTAAACTCATCTACCGCAACTTTTTTATCTACCCTTTTTACTACATTGCCCTTTAAAAAAACAGCTGCTTTTTCTTTTCCGAAAGCTATTCCGATATCAGCTTCTTTTGCTTCTCCTGGACCGTTTACTATACAGCCCATTACAGCCAACTTCAAATTCTTTCTAATACCTCCGGTTAATTTCTCGATCTCGTATACAATTTGCTGAAAACCTTCCGTAGTCCTTCCGCATGTGGGACAGGAGATTATATCCATTCCGACTTTTCTTAAGTTCAGGCTGTTAAGAATTATATATGAAGCTTTTACTTCATCTGTCGAGTTTCCGGTAAGTGAGACTCTTATGGTGTCTCCTATCCCTCTGGATAATAAAATACCAATACCCACCGATGACTTTATACTGCCCCTGAACGGAGGTCCGGCTTCGGTCACACCCAGATGCAGTGGAAAATCTACTTTATCCGATATGGCTTCATATACATTTATGGTATCCATGACCGACGATGCCTTCGCCGATATCTTAAAATTATAAAATTTTAATTTCTCTAAAAGTCTAACATTTTCCATCGTGCTTTCAACCATTGAGCCGATTATGTTGCCATTATTTTTTTTAAGTATTTTCTTATCTATGGAACCTGAATTTACACCTATCCTAATTGCGGCTTTTTTTCTTTTTGCCCTTTCTATAATTTCTATGACCCTGCTTTGCCCTCCTATATTTCCCGGATTTATCCTTATACCGTCAACTCCTATATCCATGCATTCCAGAGCCAGATTGTAATCAAATTGAATATCTGCAACTACCGGAACCTTAAAAATTCCTTCTCCGATAAATTTTTTGAGATGGCTAACGGATTTCTTTTCCGGAACCGCTACCCTTATAAGTTCACATCCGCAGTCGATAAGCTCTTTTACTTCTGCCCGAAAATCGTCTGGATTCTCAAGTTTGGTTTTTGTCATGGACTGAACGATAATAGGGTTATCTCCACCTATTTTTAATTTTCCTACTTCTATGACCCTTGTTTTTTTTCTTTTTATCTGCATTTTAAAGAGTTATTTATTCAAAAAGTATTTTACCGTAAAGTTACATATTCCGGATATCGAAAGGATTTATTATATCAAAGACCAGACCAATAAGTAGCAGGGAAACAAGAATAGCAATCCCTGCAAAGCTAAGTATTTCCAGGACTTTTCGGGGAACGGGTTTCTTCCTTATGGTCTCTACTATAATGAGCATTATATTACCCCCATCAAGGGGGTAAATCGGAATCAGATTTCCAAACGCCATTAATAATGAAACCAGTGCAATAAAAAATATAAAGTTTTGCATACCCATGGATACAGATTGCTGGAATATGTTTACTATTCCGACCGGTGAAACAGGTCTGGCTTCACTCAAAGGTATTTTACCCGAAAACAACATTCCGAATAACTTTACATAAGTTACACTTATATCCCATGTCATCCTGAAACTATCCTTCACGATTTCAAAAAATCCTAACTTCTCTTCAATGTATCGGGGGCTTATTCCTAAAAAACCCTCTCCTTCCACTTCATCAAGAACTACTGCCAGCTCTATTTCCTCTCCGTCACGTATAATCGTGTAAGTGACTTCTTCCGCGGGATATTTTTTAGTTAGATTTGAAAAGTCATCCCATGTCTCGATTTTTTGACCGTTTAAGGAAATAACTTCATCACCTACCTCGAAACCTCCTGTTTCGGCAGGAGATTCGGGCTGAATAAAATCGATCGTCGAAGTGGGGGCCAGTACTCCCATACTAAGATAAATTGCTATCATTATAACGGCAAAAATCACATTGAAACCCACACCGCCAATCGCGACCAGAAACTTTTTATAAAAGGGTTTATTTTGAAAGGCTTTGTCTTTTAAATCAGGCGGTATGGATTCATTTCTATCCATACCCAGCAGTTTATTATAACCTCCGACGGGTATGGCACTTATGCCATAAGCAGTGCCTCTTCTGTCTTTGAATTTAAAGAGTTTGGGACCAAAACCAATAAAAAATTCCTCTACATGTATTCCGCCCAGTTTTGCCATTGCAAAGTGGCCAAATTCATGGACCAGTACTATGAGAGACAATCCGATTATTGCCAGAATATACTGCAGAATGGTAATAAAAGTTTGCATCCGGGATCACAACCTGCCAAATCTTCTTTTTCTCTGCTGATAATAATAAATAGCCCGTAAAAAGTCTTTCCTTTTGAAATCCGGCCAAAGAGTTTTCACAAAGTAAAATTCGGAGTATGCGATTTGCCAAAGCAGGAAGTTGCTAACCCTGTATTCCCCGCTTGTTCTTATCAAAAAATCGGGATCCGGACAACCTCTTGTAAATAAATAATCGGAAAAATTTTTCTCATTCAACTGCTTTAATTCGATATCACTCCTGCTGGCTGATTTACATATTCTCTTGATTGCGTCTATGATTTCCTGCCTGGATCCGTAATTGAAAGCAATATTAAAATAAAGTTTATCATTATCCTGAGTCTTTGTTTCTGCATCTTCAAAAGCCTTTAATATTTCGGAAGGTATTTCTTTTCTCTCGCCGATGAGTCTTACTCTTACTCCGTTTTTATCCAGACTTTCCAGTTCTTCTCTTAAAGATTTCAAAAAGAGATTCATAAGAAAATTTACTTCGTCCTCTGGTCTTTGCCAGTTCTCGCTTGAAAATGAATACACGGTCAGGAATTTTATTCCCAGTTCTATGCTTGTGGTTATAATATCCCTCAGCGCTTCTACTCCGGCTCTATGACCGGCCGATCGGGGTATATTTCTTTTTGCGGCCCACCTGCCGTTCCCATCCATTATTATAGCTACATGCTCAGGTATATTATTTTTTTTTAGTTCTTTTACGGCCGGAACCCTTATAGAAGAAAAAAAAGGAGAAAATAAACTCAAAATACTTCCTACCTACACTTCCATGATTTCTTTTTCTTTCTGGGCTAAAGAATCACTTATCTTTAATATAAACTCATCGGTGATTTTCTGAACTTCTTCCTCAGAACCAATCAGATCATCTTCAGTTATTTTACTTTCACTTTCCAGCTTTTTGAATTCATCATTTATCTCTCTTCTGATATTTCTGATGGCAACCCTTCCATCTTCTGCAATCTTTTTTACCAGTTTTACCAATTCTCTTCTTCTTTCCTCGTTCAGAGGCGGGATATTCAGACGGATGACCTTTCCGTCATTTGATGGATTGATTCCCAGATCGGATTTGGATATCTGGGTCTCGATTTCTCTTAAAAACTTTGGCTCATAAGGTGAAATCAGGATGACCCTTGGCTCGGGTATACTCATATTGGACATATGTTTTAATAAAGTCTTGCTGCCATAGTAATCGATATAAATATTATCAAGCAGTGACACAGACGCTCTCCCCGTCCTGATAGTATTGAATTCATGCTGTGTTCTTTCCAGAGACTGCCCCATTCTTTTTTTTGCATCAACCAGTAATGCATCTTTCATTTCTTACTCCTTTGTAACAAGAGTGCCAATTTTCTTACCCATTATGACTCCTTTTATATTACCCGGTTTTGTGATATCGAAGACAATTATAGGTAAATTATTTTCCATACATAAAGATGTGGCTGTAGAATCCAGAATTTTAAGGTTTTTTTGTAATACATCCAGAAAAGAAAGCTTGGTGAACTTCTTTGCGTCTTTGAACTTAAGGGGATCTCTGTCATATACACCGTCTACTTTCGTGGCTTTAAAAATTATTTCTGCTTCTATTTCCAGTGCCCTTAGTGCAGCAGCAGTATCTGTTGTAAAATAAGGATTACCGGTTCCGCCGGCAAATATTACGACCCTTTTTTTCTCAAGGTGTCTTACTGCCCTTCTCCTGATAAAGGGTTCGGCAATTTCCTGCATCGATATTGCGGTTTGAACCCTGGTGATTATTCCCATTCTTTCCAGTGCATTCTGCAGCCCCAGGGCATTCATTATAGTAGCCAGCATTCCTATATAATCGGCGGTGGTCCTATCCATACCATTTGCACTGGCAGAAACACCTCTCCAGAAATTCCCTCCGCCAATAACAATAGCGACCTCGACCCCAAGCTCTACCACTTCTTTGATCTGACTGGATATATTATTGGTGACTCTGGGATCTATTCCGTAATCCAGATCACCCAATAACGCTTCCCCGCTGATCTTGAGTAAAACCCTGCTGTATTTTAATTTTTCCATATCTTTTATTTATTGCCTTCCGGGCAAAAAATATAAAAAGATGTTTCTATTTCTCTTCGCCAAGGACGTATCTTGTGAATCTCTTGATTACTATATTCTCACCTATTTTGGCTATATTCTGTTTTACCAGGTCTCCAATTTTTATGTCGTTATCTTTTACAAATGGCTGTTCCAAAAGACAGTTTTCCTCATAATATTTTTTAAGCTTGCCTTCGGCTATTTTATCGAGGATCTTATCTGGTTTTCCTTCGTTTATGGCTTGCTTCTTGTAAAGTTCCTTCTCTTTTTCGAGCACCTCTTGAGGTACGTCTTCTATGGAAACATATAAAGGTGCCGCTGCAGCAATATGCAGAGCAATATCATGCACCAAATTTTTGAACATCTCGTTTCTGGCTACAAAATCGGTTTCGCAATTGACTTCGACCATTACTCCGACTTTTGATCCAAGATGTATATAGCTCTCTATCAGACCTTCCTTTGTAGCTCTCAAAGCTTTTTTGGAAGCCTGTGCAAGTCCTCTTTCCTTTAATAATTGCTCCGCTTTCTTTATATCTCCTTTACAATCGACAAGAGCTACTTTGCAATCCATCATTCCGGCATTGCTTTTTTCCCGTAGTTCTTTGACCAATTCTGCTTTTATTTCCATTGTTCCTCCCTATAATCTATAAATCTCTAAACCCAAACATCATCTTCGGGTGAATCTTCTAAATCGCCTTCGGCTTTTTCTTTTTCTAATTCTTTTGCTTCTTCTACCTCCGGGCTTTCGTCCAGCTTGACTTTCTCTTCTTTGCCTTTCTTTATGGCTTCACATATCACACTCGTTATCAGGCTGCAGGAACGAATAGCATCATCGTTACCCGGGATAATGAAATCGATAAGATCCGGATCACAATTTGTATCCGTTATGGCCACAATGGGTATCCCCAGTTTCCTTGCTTCTTTTATTGCTATCATTTCTTTATTGGGATCAATAGCATAAAGGACATCAGGAGGTTTCTTCATATATCTTATTCCCCCTATGTTTAAGAGAAGCTTTTCATATTCTTTTCTTATCCCCAGGACTTCCTTTTTAGGCAATTTCTCAAAGATACCCGATTTTTCCATATTTTCTATTTCATCGATTCTTTTTGTCCTCTTGGTTATGGTTTCGAAATTGGTAAGAGTGCCTCCCAGCCATCTGTTCTTGACATAGGGCATTCCGCATTCCTTTGCATAAGATTCTATTATGTCCTGGGTCTGCTTCTTGGTGCCGACAAACAATATAATTCCACCCTCGCTGGCAATCTTTTTAACATACTCATACGCCTCAATCAGCAGTCTCTGCGTCTCCTGGAGATCGATTATATATATGCCGTTTTTATCGGTGTATATATATTTTTTCATCTTGGGATTCCATTTCTTGGTCTGATGACCAAAATGAACCCCTACCTCCAGAAGCTGTTTCATTGTAACGATACTCAAAGTAATACCTCCTATTTTATGGTTTTCCCTCCACCACTTTAACCGCCGTATTTGTTCACCATAATACCGCAAGTGATGTGTGTAATTTCAACGTTCAAGTCTAGCATAATACCTATATTTCATCAAATAATCAATAACAAATTATCACATTTTCGAAGCAAAAATACTGCTCTTCTTTCTTATTTTATTTCTGCCCGGGGGTGAAATTTTTTATAGTCTTTTTTTAACTTTTTGACATTCAAATGTGAATATATTTGCGTGGTTGATATGCTTTCATGACCCAGAAGTTCTTGTATCTCTCTTATGCCGGCTCCTTCCTGAAGCAGATGAGTGGCAAAACTGTGTCTGATGCTGTGGGGAGTGATATTCTTGTCAATAAGGGCTTTTTTTACATATTTTTTGACTATGGTCCTCATGCTTCGTGATGATAACCTTTTCCCG
>CAZYQD010000002.1:0-1745 GCA_964649405.1 uncultured Actinomycetota bacterium | reverse complement strand
GCTCTGTCCCTGATTTCAAAATCGTTTTGCGGTTCAAAACTGTCAAATAACCTTTCAGCCTCATTTTCGGACATAAAAGAGTAAAACCGGTGACGTTTTCGGGGGACATTTATAGACTCGGTAAGCTGAAAATCTATATAGTCATTTCTCTCCAGAAATCTGAAGAAGTTTATGAGGGAAGAATACTTTCTAATGATAGTTCTGTTTGAATAGTGGAAATTGTCCAGGTATTTCAAGAAATCTCTGAAAATATCTAAATTCAATCCGGCAGTTTCGGTAATCTTCTTATTTTTTAGAAAATTTAAAAATTGAATGATATCTTTTCGATATGAGTTTATAGAATTAAGAGATAAGTTTTTTTCATACTTCAGATACTTTATATATAATTCCAGGAGGTTAAATAAATTCATATTTATATATAGTCACTATCGATATCCCTCATCTTCGTTCTCACAATCTCTCTTATTTCCTTTGCCTTACCTACTGCCACGGTCCTTTGATCTTTGTCTTCCTTAGACGGGTCGTAACCATCGGTTTTTGCTGCATTCAAAAATGCTTTTAACTTGCCTATCATCTCAATTATCAGATACCTTATTTTGTCCGACCTGTAATCTACTTTTAAATTATCTTTCGATAGATTTTCAAGTATGCTATCAAATTTATAAGCTACATCTCCAAAGACAATACTGACTTTTTCCACACCAAGCTTCTTCTTCGAACCTACTGTATCCAGGATCTTTTTTAAGTCTTTTTCAATGATATTGTCATAATCGTATAGTGCACATCCCAGAGAGCTTTTGGGTTTTTCGATTTTCTTCCTTCTAAATAGTGCCATTTTGTTTATTCTCCGTCTTTTTCTGATTAAAAAATATATTATTATTCTAATACAAAATCTAAAATAATCTACTATATTTGTTAAAACTATCTTCCCTTATGAGCTGCTTTATTTCAAGAGAGGCAAGTATACCGAGGACTTCTTTTACTTCTATTTTTGAGTATTTTACTATTTCTTCGATACTTTTTGCCCTGTACCCAATAAACTCGTATATTCTTGCCTCGTTTCCCTGAATCACGGTGTCCTGGCTGGCCTGTGGCTTCATGGTGTCTTTATGGTCATAATCACTGCGCAGTCTTAAATTTTCATGATAGGTTTGAGAAAACTCCTCAAGTATATCATCGATTCTCTCCACAAGCTTGGCACCGTTTTTGATCAATTTATGACACCCTCTGCTCGCAGGACTAAAAATATTTCCCGGAACTGCAAATACTTCTCTATCCTGTTTCAAGGCCATTTCACAGGTTATAACTGCACCGCTTTTTTCTCCTGCCTCTATCACTATAACTCCCCTGCAAAGTCCGCTGATAATTCTATTCCTTACAGGAAAATTACTTTTAAGCGGTGGAGTTTTCGGAAAAAATTCGGTTACTATGCTGCCATTTAAAGCTATTTCCTCATATAGAAGTTTATTTTCCGGAGGGTAAACTATATCGATTCCGCAGCCCAGGACACCTATAGTGCCTCCTTTACCTTCAAGTGCCGCCTTATGTGCATAACTGTCGATTCCTACCGCCAGCCCGCTTACAACCGTTATTCCAATTTCCGATAGATTTCTGCTTATATATCCGGCTGCTTCCCGACCGTAAGCTGTACATTTCCTGCTGCCTACAACGGCAATTCCAAATTCCATTTCTTTTATTTTATTTCCCTTAAAGAATAGAAGCAGCGGAGGCGAATATATCTGTTT
>CAZYQD010000001.1:14201-38197 GCA_964649405.1 uncultured Actinomycetota bacterium | reverse complement strand
ATTCAAAAGACAGGTATAGTTTCGAATACAATATACTTAAGAAAGATGATTTTGAAAACATCGGATTAATTTCCGGGATTCTTAAAGGATTCGAGCCAGACTGTATAGTTGGCTGCACTTTCTATCCTTCTTTTATAGCATCAAAGCTGCCTGGCTTTTTGAAAACCAAAAATATTCCATTCTGGGCGGATTTATTTGGTCATGTAATGGCCGAAGCGCAGGCTCGTGCTTATATCGATGAAGATGACAGCAGTCTGTTTCATTACTGGAACAGTGAATATAGTATTATTTCCAGTGCAGATATTTTCTCATGTGTGTCTTCAAGGCAAGAGTATGCCCTGATAGGTGAACTGGGAGCGATAGGAAGGCTTAATAAATATACATCCGGTTACAATTTTACCGGCGTGATTCCCTGCGGTCTTCCTCCGGTCGAATACAAGCATAAAAAAACTGTTTTTAGAGAAAAAGAAAATATAGTAAAAGAAGATTTTGTAGTGCTGTGGACCGGGGGATATAATACCTGGACCGATGTCGATACACTATTTAAGGGGCTTACGGAAGCGATGAGGAAGAATCCAAAAATCAAATTTGTATCCACGGGGGGAGAGATACCGGAACAGGATTTAAAAACTTACCCTCGCTTTCTGTCGATGGTAGAAAGCAGTCCTTATAAGGACAGGTTTTTAATGAAGGGCTGGGTACCCGGAGAAGACCTGCCGGATTATTATTTAGAGGCAAATGTGGGGATAAACATCGATAAAGATATCTATGAAGTCAGATTGGGCAGCAAGAATCGTATTCTGGATTGGTTCAGGGCAGGTCTCTGTGTGCTGTCCTCAAATGTCTGTGAATTGACAGATATAATCGAGAAGGAAAAGCTCGGCTATACCTTTAAAGCTTATGACTATGAGGATCTAAGCAGGAAACTTATCTATCTTGCCGATAATCTTGAAGAAGCTGGTAGGACCGCAATTGCCGGAAAGAAATATGCGATGACGAATTTTAATTTCGAAAGGACTACGGAAAAATTGCAAAAGTGGGCAGTAGATCCAGCTTTTTCTCCTGATAGCGGTAAAGAAAAAAAATTATTTTTCGACAGGGAAGAGGCAATAAAGAATCTTGAACGGATAACCACAGGCCAGAAGAATATGATAGAAGAAAGAGATAAGAGAATATCCGAGCTCGAAGGTATAGTCAAAAAAGGCCTTATTTACAGGATCTACAATTATTTTAGAATCGCGCGAAGAAAACTATCGGGCAGTAGGTAAGGACCTTCCCAGTTTTTCTTACATTAATATTCGGATTTGTATGATAACCATATGAGTATCAAAAGTTTAATCGTAATCGTCACTTATAACAGCCAGGATTTTATTGAAAGTTGCCTCAATTCAGTAGCCGGACAGGATTATAAGGACTGGTTCTTGATAGTCATCGATAATGCTTCAAAAGACAATACGATCACAAAAATAAGGGGCTTCAGAAATATTTCTACGGAAATAACCAGTAATAACTTCAAATTTGTTACCCTTAAAAAGAATATAGGATTTTCAGGTGCGGTAAATCAAGCAGTTTTTAATTACATTAAGAAAATAAAAAAGGCTGATGAGCAGCCGGAATTTTTAATTCTATTGAATCCGGATATATATTTAAAACGGGACGCGTTGAAAAAAATAATCTCGACGTTTAAACTCGCTGAAAGAGAAAGTGCACCCTCAAGTAAAATAGGAGTTGCAGGAGGCCTTATCCTTGATTATAAAAAAGATATCGTGCAGCATTCCGGCGGAAAAATCAAAGATAACTTTATTACTTTTCATATGGATTCCGGAAAGAGTTATTCCAATTTGAAAATGGAGCTGAAATTGGAAAAAGATGCAGGTATTATAGTCAGCCGGATAAACAATGTTAAAGATGCAGATTATGTTACCGGAGCTTTTTTTACAACGGAATTCGGATTATTCAGGAGTATGGGGGGTTTCGACGCAGGATACAGGCCGGCCTATTTTGAAGAGCTTGATTATTGTCTGAAGGTCAGAAGGACCGGAAGGCTCATAGTGGTTAATTTGGATTCCATTGCCAGACACTTCGAAGGTGCATCGATTGGGAAGTTCAGCAAGAGATTTTACCGTTATTACCATAAAAACAGGATAAGGTGTGCCGTGATAAATACGGGGTTTTTGGATTTTTATAGAAAATTTTTAAGAGAGGAAATACGATGGTTGAGATCCGGACCTTCAGATGATCAGATTTCACCCATTTTTTATGCTTATTTTATAAATTTTGTGTTTCTGTCTTATAATTTGATAATTAAACTAAAAAATCATTTAATCTTGAAGAAATTAGAGTTAAAATGATTGCATCTTAAAATTAGTTAAAATATCTTAAAACTTTAAGAATTTATAAAGGTTTTTCTAAATAATTTTTTGGATATGGGAGAAATAATGCAAAACGGACCAATCAAAAAGAGCCAATCCAGGATCTGTATAATAAGCTATGACATTATTGGTAAAAATATGGCCGGGCCCGGTATAAGGTTTTATGAATTTGCCAGGATTTTATCGAATCATGTTGATGTCACTTTACTTACTCCCAATAAGGTGGATATTGATACCGAAGGCTTCAAAACAAAGCAATATAAAATGAATAATTATAAAAGTCTTCAAAAGAGTATCGAGAATTCAGATATAATCTTGATCCAGGGTCATATTCTTTACTATTTTCCATTCTTAAAAAATTACAAAGGCAGGATCATTGTCGATCTTTACAATCCTTTCAATCTGGAAAGTCTGGAGATGTTTAAAGACTGGAATATAGCGGAGAGAATAAGGATCGATGGAAATAATTTGAATATATTGAAACTCCAGCTTACTATTGGTGATTATTTCATCTGTGCCAGCGAAAAGCAAAGAGACTACTGGATTGGGATGCTTACCGCTGTGGGAAGAATAAATCCATACAGTTATGATTCCGACAATACATTAAGGACCCTGATAGATGTGGTACCTTCCGGGATACCTTCAAATCCTCCGCTAAGGTCGAATCTATCTATTAGGGATGTAATGCCAAATATCAAACAAGAAGACAGGATTATTTTGTGGGGGGGAGGAATATGGAACTGGCTTGACCCGGTTACCGCTATAAAAGCATTGTGGGAAATCACGAGGGGCAGGAAAGATATCAAGTTAGTATTCATGGGGATAAAACATCCCGATCCCAAGCTTCCTGAGATGAAAAAATGTATCGAAGCAATAAAACTGGCAAGAGAACTGGATTTATATGATAGAGATGTCTTCTTTAATGAATGGGCGCCCTATGATCTCAGGCAGACTTTTCTGCTTGATTCGGATGCTGGACTATCGATTCATCTTGAGAGAATTGAAACGGAGTTCTCTTACAGGACAAGGGCCATGGATTATATCTGGGCAAGACTCCCGATTATAACCACCGAAGGGGATTCAATAGCTAAAATGGTAAAAATCGAAAATATAGGCGAAGTGGTGAAATACGAGAATACCCATCAACTTGCAAGAGTAATGGAAAGCATAGTTGTAAATAAGAGTTTAAGGGAAATTTATAGAAAAAATTTAAATAAAATTGCCCCGAGATTTTATTGGGAAAACGTGACCAGACCGCTTGTTAAATATTGTGCTAACCCGTATTATGCCTTTGATAAAAGAAAGATTATCGAACTCATAGATCTACAGAACAGCAAGATCTCAAAGATCATAAAGAAAAACTTCGAGGGTTGTGCAAATGTTTTGAAAATAACCTCCAATAAATACAGGGATGAAGAGATCATAGACAAAAATGATGTGGGCAGGATATTCGATCTCGAAGTTGATGGAGATTCTGTGACTGGTGAAGTTGAGGACAACCTATTGGATGAAGTCGGAGCTTTAAAATCTAAGATAATGCAGAGGACCAAGTTTGACGGGATTATTGTAAATAACGCTTTTTCTAAAATCAGTTCAAAATTTTTCTATGATCTTACCAATGTGCTGGCATCAAAGTTAAAAAGAGAAGGACTGCTCTTTTTTTCTATTCCTGAAAAAAGAGGACTCTATAAGCTGTTAGGTGAGGGAAAGAAGATTGACAGAGTAAGTATGGGAATCGATGATTTTACAATTGAATTCATATTGAAAAATGCAGGATTTGAGATCATAGATAAAGGTGTATGGAATAAAATCGAGTTCGTGCAGTCTGAAGGTGTAGAAAGCGAGATTGGAGAAATATATGGCAAGAATGAATTATTCGAGCTTTTTGAAATAAAATTAGATAAGGACAGCTTTAAAGATCTGAAACTTTTAAGCCGGTTTGATATTTTGGAATCGGAAAATCTGGCTGAAGATAAAACCATCAAGGGTAAATTACGAAAATATATGTATTTTCTTACAAGTATGTATTTTGAAAACCTGAGAAAGAGTTATAACGAGTCAATAAAAGCAATTAATAATAATATACAGGTTCAAATAAGTAACGAGACCAATGAGCTGAATCGCAAAAACAGGGAGAGACTGCTGCTGATATATTTTAGTATATTCAGGACCCTTTATACGGAAATAAAAAGCCTTGGTTATGATATCAGCAGTTTGAGAGAGATTTTAGGTGATTTTAAACCTAAAACCAAATCGGGACTGAATATAGACATCGATCAAAAGCTGGAAGTATTGCTTAGAGATTTGGAAAATATCGATAAAGTGATGGGTCTTACTGTATCCAATAAGTATTATCTGGGAAAGAAATCATAGATTTAAAACAGCAGGTATTTCGTAAGTGTAGCAAGACAATGGTTAAGGAGAGAAACAAAATGAGTTTAACAAGTTCCATATTACTTATTTTGTTAAGTATTTCCATAGCGGTTGGGGGGCAATTATTATTAAAGGTCGGTATAAACCGGATTGGTATAGTGAATTTCGGAAGCCTTGATGCCTTTAAGCAGTTTTTTTTGGGAGTAATAAAAAGTCCCCTGGTAATGACCGGTTTATTTTTATATATTATTTCGGCTGCGATCTGGATGATAGCAATATCTGTTGTCGATCTTAGTTTTGCCTACCCATTTCTTGGTTTTACTTATGTAATGGTCCTTGTCCTTTCAAAATTTATATTAAAAGAGGATGTCAATCTTATAAGATGGATAGGTACCATTATAATAACCATAGGGGTGATTGTACTTTCAAGAGGGTGATATTTCAGTTTAAGGAAAGGTGAGATTTTTAATTGGCGCAAGATGATGATCCCTTGATATCAATTATCACTGTAAATTTTAATGGCAAGGTATTTTTAAAAAATCTTTTTGACTCGATACTCAGTGTTGATTACCCATCTGAAAAAATCCAGTTAATAATGGTCGATAATGCTTCTACCGATGGCTCGGTCGAATTCGTGAGAAAAGAATTCCCGCAGGTAGAAATAATCGCTCTTGATAGAAATAAGGGTTATTCCGGCGGAAATAATGAAGGATTTAAACGTTCACAGGGTAAATATATAGTTCTGATAAATAATGACTGTGTGGTCGAAAAAGACTGGCTGCGTGAGATGCTTTCCATTTTTGGGCAATCTGCCGGGAATTCCGTAATAGGCGCTGTGGGTTCCAAAGTGGTTTTTTACTATCCATTTTTACCTCTTCAGTTACTTGCCGGAAGTAAGAATCAAAAAGAAATAAGAGATAAAAATGAAGCCAGAAGGTTGGGCATCAAGATTTCTGACCTAAAAGTCTGCATTGTCGGGAAAGAAAACTCCTGTAATGATGCTGTGAACGAAAGCATAAAGTATCCGGATGGTTTTTACTCTGCACAGTCCGATGAGAATGGGAATGTTTATCGCTGGTCGAAGGGCAATGCAATTCTGGCGATACCCATAGAGGATCTTACGAAAAGTATAGTTTTGCAGTTCACGGCATCATCATATATCTCACCAAATGATTTGCGGATAGTAATAGGCGAAGAGATTTTAGAGGATATCAGATTATCCGGCAAACCCAGAGCGGTTAAGATAAAGATTCCAAAGAGATTTTTCATCTACAGAAAAGATATTATCAATAGCTGCGGGATCAAGATAAACAAATCTTTTTACAGCAGGGACAGGGGTTTTGAAAGCTTTGATGAAGGTCAATATAACCGGGTGGAGGAAATATTCGGGCTCTCTGGAAGCAGTGTCATGATGGATAGGAGAATGCTGGAAGATATAGGCTTTTTTGACGAAAGATTCTTCACCTATTACGAAGATATTGACCTATTCTGGAGATCAAGACTGGCAGGCTGGAAAAATTTCTTTACCCCAAAATCCGTAGTAAGACATTTCCACTGCGGCACAAGCAAAGAATGGTCTTATGATTTTACTTATTATGTGCTTAGAAACAGGCTGCTTATGATTTTTAAGTGCGGCTGGTCTCTTTTGTTTATCAGGAGTTACCTGGCATTTGTTTTTACAGGTATGATCAGTATTTTATATTATCTGACTGATTTGCTCAAACGCGTAAGACAGAAAAGAATTGATATTCCCATAAGATTCAGAATTTTTTTTGAACTTTTTTATATGCTGCCCCGGTATTTAATAAAAAGAATAAAAATAAGAACCGGCAGTAAGGCGCAGGATAGATTTATCAAAAGCTGGATAAGAAGTTTTTAGCAAGGTATGGTATGAAGAGAATTGCCATTTATGACAGGTATTTATCGACGGCCGGGGGCGGAGAGCGATACAGCTGCAAGATTGCAGAGATCTTATCCGGACAAGAAGACTATGATGTAGATCTGATAACAGATATATTTGTCGACCTTGAAGAAGTTTCCAAAAGACTCAACCTTGATCTCACCAGGGTAAATTTAAAGATATTTCCTTTTGTATCGGAAGACTACGCAGCAAGAATCACACGAAAATATGACCTTTTCATAAATGCAACCTATTTAAGTTCCCTTCCCGCGTCCGGACATAAAAACATATATTTATGTTATTTTCCGACTCCTTTCGATGTCGATTTCACGCTTCTTCATAAGTTTTTACTGGTCTTCTTCAGACGGCCGGCTAAATGGCTATTCAGGTTTGCAGACAGGTTAGAGGAAGGATTTGATGAAATAGAAGTGGAAGAGGGTCTGTATGATCCCAAAAGATTTCTGCTGAGAAGAGGCAGCTGGAGTAGTGGAAGGGCGATACTTTCAATAAAAAAACACACTGGATATTTGAGGCTTGGTTTTAAAAATCCGGTAACCAGTGGTGTCGAATTGATGAATGTAAAGATTGGAATATTTGAAGGAGAAACGGAAAACGAGAAACCCCTGTACGATGAAACTGTCAATTTAAAGAAAGGGATCAAGAAAACTATAGAGATCCCCGTTGATTTTACGGGGCAGTCTTTCCGGATTTTAATATCTTCTGATACATTTGTTCCAATGGAGACCGATAGAAGTTCAAAGGATTCAAGGAAACTTGGTGTAGTTGTTTACAATCAGGGAAAAATAAACTTTTTTAAAAAAGCTGTCTTAAAGATCCTGGGATATATTCCTTTATTTCTTATAACTTATCCAAGAGATCTGACATTTCTGGAAACTTACAACAGGGTGGTTACCATCTCGGAATATTCCAGGAAGTGGGTAAAAAAATTGTGGGGCAAAGAAAGTACTGTTTTATTTCCTCCTGTCGATATAGACAGTTTCAGGTCAGGAAATAAGGAAAAAATCATTTTAAGTGTTGGCAGGTTTTTCCCGGAACATCATAACAAGAAACAACTGGAACTGGTGGGCGCCTTCAGGGAACTATATAACAGGTACCCTGTCGAAATGAAGGATTATACTTTATATCTTGCAGGCGGTGTTGGAAGCAGAGCCGATCACCTGGAGTATGTGGAAAAAGTAAAAGCCGCAGGTAAAGATTATCCGATAAAAGTGATCACGAATATAAGATGGGAAGATCTGGTGAGGATTTTTGCCAGTTCACTTATTTTCTGGCATGCTTCAGGATTGGATGAAGATGAAAAACTTCACCCTGAGAAATTCGAGCATTTCGGAATAACCACTGTAGAAGCAATGGCTGCCGGATGCATTCCCGTGGTCATAAATAAAGGGGGACAGAAGGAAATCATAAGAAACGGATATGATGGGTTCCTTTTTAGCAGCCTTGAAGAACTTAAAGATGTTACCATAAAAATAATAACCGGAAAAATAAATATAGATGAAATCAGAAAAAATGCTGTTGAAAGCTGCAGAAGATTTTCCAGCAATAATTTTAAAAGAGATTTAATTTCTATAGTCAATGAGATTATAAAAGACAGGTAGTTTTGGGGGAAAAGGATTGGATATCAGCATCATAATCGTAAGTTACAATAGTCTCGATTTCATAAAAAAGTGCATCGGCAGCATAAGGGAGAATATCGAAAAAGACAGTATAGCCTGTGAAATAGTCGTGGTTGACAATGATTCAAACGATGGCAGTGTGGAATATTTAAAAGAAGAGGTCATTGGAAAAGATGATTACAATCTGATTATAAACAAGAGTAATCTTGGTTTTTCAAAGGCATCCAATATTGGAGCATCCAGAGCCAGAGGCCAGTATCTGTTATTTTTAAATCCTGACACTAGATTTATAAAAGGTAGCCTGGCGGACCTAATTGGTTTTTATAACAGGAAAGAAAAAAACGGAAAGGTTGGAATCGTTGGAGCAAAAGCCTTAAATCCTGATGGCACTTTGCAATTAAGCGCAAGGTCCTTTCCAACGCTTGCCAGGCAGTTTTACGAAAGTTACTTCTTATACAGAATATTCAAAAGAAACCGTATTTTTGGTTCTTACTTCATGACCTGGTGGGATCACGGCAATGAGATGGAAGTCGATTGGTTCTCCGGTTCATTTATGTTCATAAAAAAAGATAATTTCACAGAAGCAGGTATGTTCGATGATGATTATTTTATGTATAGCGAAGACACAGATATATGCATGAGGCTGCATAAAAAGGATTTCAGTAACTATTATTACCCCGGTTTTTTAATAGAACACTCTGACAGCGGTATTGCCTCAAAGGATATGGCTGCAAGGGAAGCTGGGATCTGGAAGAGCAGAAGATTATATTTTAAAAAAAATTACTCTGAATCCCATGCAAGTTGCCTGAGTTTTCTTTATTTGGCCGGCATCATCAACAGAATACTCCTGTTTGCGGTTCTGGCTATGTTTAAACCACGCAGTATGAGCAAATTAAGATTGAAGGCTTATTATAAGGTTTTTGGATTATATTATGGAGTTTCGAAAACATGACGATAA
Organism: uncultured Actinomycetota bacterium; assembly: GCA_964649405.1. GTDB lineage: Bacteria > Actinomycetota > Humimicrobiia > Humimicrobiales > Humimicrobiaceae > Hydromicrobium. Next base: position 28,957 of record CAZYQD010000001.1, on the reverse strand, counting down.
GTAATAAAAGGAACATTCTTTCAGAAGTAAGCTTTATTGCCACGGTTTACAATGAGGAAAAAAACATTTTCGAATTTCTTAAGAGCTTGATGATTCAAACAGCCATACCCGGTGAAATGATCATAGTTGACGGAGGATCGAGGGATCATACATTTGATAGTATATTAAGTTTTTTTAGAGAAGAATTATCCCGGGAAAGAAGTGATTTTAAAATTGTATTATCGGATGATACTGCTAAAAAGAAGATAAGAAGTGATGATAAGAATAAAAAATCCGTCATTAGTGTAAAAATAATCAAAAAAAACGGAGCAAACATTTCACAGGGGAGAAACATAGCGATAAAAAATGCAGAGGGCAGGATTATTTGTGTAAGTGATGCTGGTTGTGTTATGGATAGAAATTGGCTGGAAAAAATCACGGAGTCTTATATTGATACTTCCTGTAGTATCGTCGGAGGTCTGAACCTGCCTCTTTGCAGGAGTTTTCTGCAAAAATGTCTTGCTGTCTGTATTATGCCGCTTGAGGAAGAGATAAGCAGAGAAAAATATATGCCATCATCCAGGAATATAAGTTTTAAGAAAAAAATATGGATCGATGCAGGCGGCTATCCGGAAGATATGGATTATGGAGAGGATATGAAATTAGATTTTAATATAAAAGCCGCAGGCTATAATATAAGTTTCAATCCCGATGCAGTGGTTTACTGGAAAATGAGAGAAAATCCTGTTCAAATATCGAAACAATTCTTTAGATATGCAAAAGGCGATGCCCGGGGAAGAATGTATTTGCACCGTCACCTGATAAGGTTTTTTTCTTTTACGGCGTTACTCGTAATTTTGCTATGTTCGTTTTTTTTAAGCAATTGGATTTTTCTTATGCTGGTCCCTCTTTTTATAGCCTATATCTGCAAGCCTTACAGCAGATTGATAAAAGCATGGAGGGGTAAAACTAATTATCATTTCAATGCAATTGAAAAAGTTTTGTCCGTTTCTACTTTTATCATACCTCTTCTTCTTCTTCAAATCGATCTTTCAAAAATGTGTGGTTATATTTACGGTTTCCTTAAAAAATAAATCCTCTAAAATTATTATAGTTTAACAATATAATTTTTAATTATTTATTTATAAGTATTTTTAAAGAGTATTTGAGTATTTTTAAATTTGTTTTATAATATAACCTAAAATATAAAATTTAATCATTTTATTATAGATATTTTTAATTAAATATGAGATAATAATAAAAAATAATTATTTAATACATTTTAAAAGATTAATAAAAGTTAAATAGTATTCTGATAAATTAGGTATTTAAGGAGTGAAAAATGACTTACGAAGATGATGTAAAAAGAATCGATACAAATGAATTGAGGGTTAATCTCACGAAGTACTTGACTGAGAATTTAGGGGATACCATATTTATAACAAGATATAACAGACTGGTAGCAGAACTCAGGGTTTATACGGAAGAAACAAGGAGAAAGACCGAACTGAGGATTGCAAAGAAAATGCTGGAAGCAGCTGAGAGAGAAAAGAACCAGAGAAAATAGCAAATTAATCCGGATATTTATAGATAAACAGATATAATAGCATATACTTTCGCTATTTATATTACTTAAATGAAAGTATATGCTATTTTATTTATTCTATATGATCTCATCACAAAAAACCTATATATATTCATGATTATCTTACGGATTTGAATATAAAATTGGATTAACGAGCCAAACCTGAGAAATATCAATTGCTGTGAAACAGATAGATTTGCATTAAAGAGAAAAAATATGCTAATATATATAAAATCTTTTAGAATAATACTGTTTATTACCTGTCAAATCTATGAGTTTTAACAAAGAAAAGTGTAATTATACAAAAAAGCAGATCAGTATGTTCGTATGGCTGAAAGATAATTCCTGCTGGCGAAGCTTATAACATCCTGGCCAATGGAAATTTTTATTTCGTGTAAATCCTTTTTATTTTCAATTTCTTATTAACCAATATCAATAAATAAAAATTCAAAAGAGTATTTCCATTGGAGGTTCAGGTAATAAGAAAAGATCCTGTATGGAAGTACTTTTTTTATTCTATATGGGAAAAGGTAAAGGAAATTATTAAATATTATAAAGCCGGATCTATATCCGGGGACTTAAAAAGGTTGTAAATATGTTTTATCCGTCCAGGAAAGATTATATAGCAAAAGCAGAAAACTATAATTTGATACCTGTATATAAAGAATATATCGTCGATACCGAAACCCCGACTTCTATATTCATGAAGACTGTTGGTCCGGAGAAAAGAGGGTTTTTGCTGGAAAGTGTAGAAGGATTGAAAAATTTATCCAGATATTCGTTTATTGGGATCGGCTGCAGGAACCTGATAAAATTCGACGAAGAAATCTTTTCTCTAGATGACGGAAGCGGAGAGATTTATGAGAAAAAAACCAGAAATCCTCTTCTTGAACTGGAAAAGGTAATGAATAGATTCAGGCTCTATAAAAATCCGGAACTCGACCATTTTGTAGGCGGTGCCGTTGGTTATCTGGGTTATGATCTTGTAAATTATTTCGACGGGATCCCTCTTCCGGGCAGCAGATTATCGGTACCTGAAATAATGCTCTACCTTACCGATCTGGTTGTAGTTTTCGATCATTTGCTTAATCGGATAAAAATAATTTCCACGGTAAATATAAATTACAAAATTAAGGCCGGGAAAGCTTATGACAAATCAGTTGAAAATATCGAAAATTTAGAGAAGATTATCAGCCAGAAGAATGGAAACAATTTTAACAGCAGTTTCGGGTCCGCAGCTATTGGTAATTATTCCGAAGATTTGATTTTAAATTCCAATTTTAAAAAAGAGAGATTTCTTGAAGCTGTAGAACGGGCCAAAAAATATATTACCGAAGGAGATGCTTTTCAGATAGTACTGTCCCAGAGGTTTTACACAGATAAATTTTCGGATCCTTTTAGCATTTACCGTGGAATCAGGACCATAAATCCATCTCCATATATGTATTATTTTAATTTCGATACATTTAAAATTATTGGCGCTTCCCCTGAACCTCTTGTTAAAATCAACGGCAGAAGAATTTTGACCTACCCTATTGCCGGAACAAGAAAAAGGGGGCAGAGTTTGAAGGAGGACAGGATTCTTACCACCGACCTTTTGAATGATCGAAAAGAAAAAGCCGAACATAATATGCTTGTGGATCTTTCCAGAAACGATCTGGGGAGAGTGTGCCGTTATAACAGTGTTAAGGTTAAAAAGTATATGAGTGTGGAGAAATATTCACATGTAATACATCTTGTGTCCAGAATAGAAGGAACCCTGGATAAAAAGAATTCAATATACGACGCATTGAAAAGCGTTTTTCCCGCAGGAACATTATCAGGTGCCCCAAAAATAAGGGCGATGCAGATCATAAGTGAACTGGAACCTGACAGGCGGGGACCATACGGAGGAGCAGTGGGATATTTTGGATATGACGGTAATCTCGACACTTGCATTACGATCAGGACGGCCATTATAAAAAATGGGACGGCATATATTCAGGCTGGTGCCGGAATAGTGTATGATTCCGAACCTGAAAATGAATATAACGAAACCCTGAATAAAGCTGCTGCGCTCTTTAAAGCTATAAGGTTGATAAAGTAAACTTAACTATAGAGAAATAGAAGATTTTTAAATGATAAGAAGGGGAGATTACGTAATGAAAGATTTTTTGGATAAAATTTTAAATGGAAATGATCTTAATCAGGATGAAGCATACAGCGCAATGGAATTCATAATGAATGGGAATGCAAATGACTGTGAGATTGCGGCTTTTCTTACCGCCTTGAAGATGAAAGGAGAGACTGATGCGGAAATAAGCGGTTTTTCCAGGGCTATGTTGGAGAAGGCAATAAAAGTCAAGAGTAAACACAAAAACCTTGTTGATACCTGCGGCACCGGCGGTGATGGCCTGTATACTTTTAACATATCTACCACTGCAGCATTCATAGCTGCAGGAGCAGGGGTACCAATTGCAAAACATGGAAACAGGAGCGTATCAAGCAGAAGCGGGAGCGCCGATGTGCTGGAAGAACTTGGTGTAAATATAGGTCTAGAATGTAGCGAGGTCTCGGATTGTCTGGATCATGTGGGAATAGGATTTATTTTTGCCCCCATAGCCCATACAGCTATGAAATATGTAGCCAAAGCCAGAAAGGATATGGGTATAAGAACCGTTTTCAATATCCTGGGTCCCCTTACCAATCCGGCGCAGGCAAGCGGACGGGTCCTGGGAGTTTTTGATGAAAATCTTATAGAGGTCATGATAAATACTTTAAAAAACCTCGGTGTCGAGAGAGCGTTTGTGGTCAATAGCGAAGAAGGACTTGATGAGTTCTCAGTTTCAGGGAAGAACTCTGTTGCAGAGTTGAGAGATAGCCGGGTAACGCGATATATTCTTGATCCCGGGGAGCTGGGCCTTAGAAAATCAAAAGTCTCGGATCTTGCAGGAGGAGATAAGAAGGAAAATGCGAAAATTTTAATCGATATTCTTACCGGTAAGGATAAGGGAGCAAAAAGGGATTCTGCTGTTATGAATGCTGCAGCTGCCATAGTCTCGGGTAAAAAAGCCGATTGCCTGAAAGAAGGCCTGGAAATAGCAAGAGCATCAATCGATAGCGGCAAAGCATATGAGAAACTTTTAAAACTCATAGAGTTCACAAACAGGAAATAAAAATGAACTATCTTAAGGAAATCTTATTAGCTAAAAAAGAAGGATTAAAAAAAATAGAAAAAAATCCCGGATGGATGGAATCAAAAATACAGGGGGCAGTTAAAAGCAAAGGGAATTTTCTAGAGAATATCAAGAAGGGTAAAATCAATATAATTGCCGAGATAAAAAAGGCTTCCCCTTCAAGGGGGATCATCAATGGCATGCTTGATGTCCAAAAGACAGCTCTTACTTATAATAACTTTAAAAGTTTTATTTCCGGGATCTCTGTTCTTACGGAACCTCTGTACTTCATGGGCAGTCCTGAGGATATAAGGAAAGTCAGAAGTAAAACTGCTCTTCCAATCCTGAGAAAGGATTTTATTTTCAGCGAAGTTCAGGTTTATGAGAGTGCCGCTATGGAGGCAGATTGCATTTTACTTATTGCTTCGCTTCTGGGAGGAAAGAAACTAAAAAAACTTTATGAACTGGCCGGAAACCTGGGGCTGGATGTGCTTGTTGAAGTGCACGATATAAAGGAACTGGATAAGGTACTGGATACCGGTGCTGAGTTTATTGGTATTAATAACCGTGATCTTAGGACTATGAGAATCGATCAAGAAACGATTTATAATTTTCTAAGATACCGCAGTAACAGAGAACTTTCTGATAAGGTTTTTGTCTGTGAGAGCGGTATCAGAGATGCAGGGTACATAAAGGACCTTTTTTCGGAGGGAATAAATGTATTTCTCATAGGAGAATATTTCATGTCAGAAAATGATCTTGAGGGTAGATTGAGTGATATGGAACTAAAGCTAAAGATAGAAAAGTTGTTATAAAATTTAGATAGTTGAGCTTGGAATGGTCTGGATAAAAATATGCGGAATAACAAATTTAGAAGATGCAACAGGCATATCCTGTCTGGGAGTAAATGCAATAGGATTCGTGCTGTCTACAAATAGTCCAAGAAGAGTGAAATCTGAAACGGCAGAAGAGATAATAACAGTGCTGCGGAAGAAGGGGATCAAAGTCCCGGTGGCAGGAGTATTTGTCAATGAGAAAATTGAGAGGGTTATCCAATGCAGTAATTTATTAGGGTTGGATTATATCCAGCTTTCAGGAGACGAAGATGATGATTATATCAAGAATTTACGGGAAGGGTCGGGAAAGATAAAAATCATAAAAGCTTTAAGGATCAAGAACAAAAATAAAGATCAAAAAGATATGATAGATGAAATAGATGAAAAAATCGATAAATTAAAAAAATATGCGGATTTTATTCTTCTTGACAGTTACAGGAAGGGTATTTACGGAGGAACCGGAGTGCCGCTTGACTGGGAGATGTTAAAGAATTATTGTAGTAAAATCCCTGTTATATTATCAGGAGGGCTTGACCCGGAAAACGTTAAAAGGGCAGTGGATACCGTCAAGCCATTTGGCGTGGATGCATCTTCAGGGCTTGAAATCTATCCCGGAAAAAAGGATTTAAATAAGGTCGCAGGATTCGTAAATGTTTTAAGATAGATAATAAAGATTTTAAATTCAGGTTTAAATATAGATTAAAGGTAAAAAAGTTTTTAAAGTTGATGTAAAAAGCAAATAATTTAGGGTAGAAATAATTTGAAAAAATTAATAAAAAAAGGATATTTTGGGGAGTTCGGAGGGAGTTACGTTCCGGAAATACTGGTCGGTGCGTTGAAGGAACTGGAAGAGAATTATTTTAGATATAAAAAGGATAAGAAATTTAAGGAAGAACTGGCATATTATTTAAAAAATTATGCCGGAAGACCCACTCCTCTATATTACGCTGAAAGACTATCGAAGAAGTTCGGAGGAGCAAAAATTTATTTAAAGAGAGAGGATCTCTGCCATCTCGGTGCTCATAAAATCAATAACACAATAGGCCAGACGCTTCTTGCACGGAAAATGGGAAAAAAATTCATAATTGCAGAGACAGGAGCGGGCCAGCATGGTGTGGCAACTGCTGCAGCAGCCGCACTGTTTGAAATGAAATGTAAAATTTTTATGGGAAGCAAAGATATCAAAAGACAATCGTCCAATGTATATAGGATGAAACTGATGGGGGCAGAGGTAGTAGAAGTTTCTTCGGGAAGCAGGACATTAAAGGACGCGGTCAATGAAGCTCTACGCTACTGGGTTTCAAGAGTGGATGATACCTATTACGTTCTGGGCTCGGTGGTGGGTCCTCATCCATATCCTACCATGGTAAGGGATTTCCAGACGATCATAGGTAAAGAGACAAAAAGACAGATAATAGATAGTGAAGGGAGGCTGCCCGATTATATTATTGCATGTGTCGGCGGCGGCAGTAATTCTATAGGGATTTTTTACCCATTTCTAAAGTATGCAGATTCTGTCAAACTTATAGGAGTAGAAGCCGGAGGAAAAGGCATTAGAAGCAAAAAGCACGGAGCAACGTTAGGTTATGGTGAAAAGGGAATATTCCACGGCGCTTTCAGTTATGTACTACAGGATGATTATGGTCAGATAGAAGAAGCTTACTCCATATCGGCAGGACTTGATTACCCCGGAGTCGGCCCTGAACATTCATATTTGAAGGAAAAAGGACTGGTCAAATATGAGTATATCGTGGACAGCGAGGCCCTCGAAGCATTCAGAGTATTATCGGAATATGAAGGTATAATCCCCGCATATGAAAGTTCCCATGCTCTTGCTTATACGGCAAAGCTTGCGCAGTCACTTGATAAAAGGAAAATCATTATCGTAAATCTATCCGGCCGTGGAGATAAAGATATCGAAAATAAGTAAGATTATCGAAAAATATCAAAAAGCGGAAATAATAATCGGAAATATTTCCGGGTTTTAATTTTTATAAAAGGTGCAGAGATTTATATTATGAACAAAAATAGAAGCAGCATCATAGAAAAAGTTTTCGAAGATTTAAGAAAAAACAAAAGGAAAGCTTTTATCCCGTTTATAACCTGCGGTTTTCCGAATCTTGATGATTTTTTCAAATTATTCAAGGCACTGGATAAAAACGGCGCAGATATAATCGAAATAGGTATTCCCTTTTCGGATCCTCTTGCGGATGGTCCGGTCATTCAGACCACTTCAAAAATTGCTCTGGAAAACGGAGTAACTACTGATGTTGTTTTTAAGTCAATAGCCAAAATAAGAAGAAACAGTGATACTCCAATAGCTATAATGACCTATTTCAATATTATTTATCATTATGGTCTTGAGAAATTCTTAAAAAATGCCGAAAGCGCTGGAGTAAATGGATTAATAATCCCTGATTTACCGCTGGAAGAATTCATTTGCTACGAGAGTTATTTTAATAGGGCAAATATCGACAACATCATGCTCGCTTCTCTTACATCGGGTAAGGATAGATTAAAGAAAATTGCAGAAAAAAGCAGGGGATTTATATACTGTATTTCGGTCAAAGGAGTTACCGGCATTAGAAGCAGCATTAGCCCGGAAGTCATTAATTTTTTAAAAAGATTAAGGGAAATAACTTCGCTGCCCCTCGCCCTGGGCTTTGGACTTTCCAGCAAGGAGCAGATCGATCAGATAAAAGATTATTGCGATGGGATAATAATCGGCAGTAAAATTTTATCTTTAATTCTAAAAGCTGATAGCTTTGAAAAAGGAATCAAGGAAGTAGAGATTTTCGCCTCGGCTATAAATAGTCTCCTGAAATCATAATATTTACAAGGAAGATACAATTGATCCTGAATTGTTTATGTTTATGAAGATTTCATTTACAATGATTGTCCAGGTATATTTTTATATTGAAATAAAAAAATAAAGAAAGAGAGATTCAGTTTGGATCGGACCGAAACTAAAGATTTGACTATTAGCATTGTAAGCTATAACAGTCTGAATTTCTTGAAGGAATGCCTTGATTCCATATTGGAAAATCCTCCCGAATTAAATTTTGAGATCATAGTAGTCGATAATGCTTCTAATGACGGTACCGCGGAATTTGTAAAAAATAATTATCCTGAAGTGATCCGGATAACCAATAATAAAAATATAGGCTTCGCTGCTGCCAATAACAGAGCTATTGAAAGATCTCATTCAAAATATATGCTACTTCTCAATAGTGACTGTATGGTTTATGAAAAAGCGCTGAGCAACCTTGTAGATTTCATGGAGAGTCGTCCCGGGATCGGAATAATGGGACCAAAAATTATAAATAATGACGGGACCATTCAATTATCCTGCAGAAGGTTTCCTTCTATGCTTAATGCTGCCGCTCATACTATATTGACCGATATCTTTCCCGGGAATCCTTTTTCAAAAAAATACAAACTTATAGATATAGACAGGGTCGAACCTCTAAAAGTGGACTGGGTCTCGGGGTCCTGTATGCTTATAAGAAGGGAAGCACTGGAGGATACAGGAACACTTGATGAAAGATACTTTATGTATGTCGAGGATCTGGATATTTGTTACAGGATGTGGCAGAAAAAGTGGGAAGTATATTACGATCCCGAAGCCAAAATAATGCATCACATTGCAGGAAGCAGCGGACGTGGAAAAATAAAGTCGAGCTTTAGAATGCAGAGAAGTGTATTTTATTTTTTCTGGAAAAATTACAGGAAAAACTGGAGAATTGTTTTAATACCGCTTCTTATTTTGGTTCTTGGATTAAGGTTATTTCTTTCTATCATTAAAAGTTTCTTCTCTAAGAAAAAATAATTCATATAAAAGGTGCAGTAATAGCCCGTCTTACTTCTATTTAAAAATTTTTGAAGAGATTTAAAAAGTTTAGGTTTTTTAAATTTAAGATTTTATATTAAAATAATCACAATTGGAAACAGTATTCCGGGAGATAAATTATTAAAAGAATTTTAATAACGGGCATTGCCGGGTTTGCCGGTAAACACCTTACCTCATATCTAATGGGGAAAGATAGCTATAAAATTCTGGGGATAGACCGTTCCTCAAAAAATTTTGATTTGGGTGATTTTCCTGATGAAATAGAATTTGTGGAAGCGGATTTGACTTCCAGGCAAAAAATTTTTGATATAATCGAGAAATTCAAGCCGGATCAGATATATCATCTTGCCGCTCAAAGCTCGGTAAGCTACTCCTGGGAAGATCCTATAGATACTTTCAGGATCAATGTTTTTGGAGGAATAATCATTCTGGAGGCTATTAAGGTTTTACGCCCGGAATGCAAGATTCTTATGGCATGCACTGCTGAAGAATACGGAGAAGCAGACACTTCGAGTAAAGCGATAGATGAGAAGTTCCGGATCTTCCCTCAAAATCCATATGCCATAAGCAAATCGGCTCTGGATTTTTTTTCTTCTGTTTATTACAGCGCGTACAAAATTCCGGTATTTATAAGCAGGGCCTTTAATCATATCGGTCCGGGTCAGTCCGAAAGATTTGTATGTTCAGACTTTGCAAGGCAAATAGCCCTCATTGAAGACGGCAAGCAGGAACCGCTAATATGGGTTGGTAATATTCAATCAGAAAGAGATTTTCTTGATGTAAGGGATGCAGTAAGAGCATACGATTTTATGATTAACAAAGGTACTGCGGGCCAGGTTTATAACGTCTGTTCGGGCAGGAAATTGAAAATTTCAGATTTGCTTGATATGCTCATATCTTTCAGTAAAAGGCCGGACATAAAAGTTAAGATCGACCCAAAAAAAATGAGAGCAATCGATGTCAAATCGATGTATGGAGATAACAGTAAATTAAAAAATCATACAGGATGGGTTCCCGGTTATTCCATCGAAACGTCACTTAAGGATACACTCGATTACTGGAGGGAAAAAACCGGTTTAAAAATCTAATATTAATGTGAAAAGGAGTTAGATTGAAAGCAGTAATACTGGCTGGCGGGGAAGGAACAAGAATGCGGCCGATTACATTTTTGAATCCGAAGCCGATGCTTCCCCTGGTAAACAGACCCTTTATGGAAAATTTTGTTTTATGGATCAAATCCCATAAGATCAAAGATATAATTTTTTCCACTGGCTACCTTTCGGAAATTTTTAAGAATTATTTTGGAGATGGAAGCAGATTTGGAATGAATTTTACATATGTACAGGAAAAAGAACCTCTAGATACCTGCGGAGGGGTAAAAAATGTGGAGAAATATCTGGATGGCAATAGTTTCCTGGTATTTAACGGTGATATTCTTTCTTCGATCGATCTGACCGAAATGGTAGCTTTCCATAAGAGAAAAAGAGCGGATATAACAATATCCCTGACCCGGGTCGAGGACCCTGCATCTTATGGCCTGGTGCCTATCGATAAAGAAAGTAAAGTAATGCAGTTTCTCGAAAAACCTGAACATGGTGAAGCTATCACTGATTTGATTAATGCCGGAATATATATCATAGAACCAAATATTATGGAACTGGTACCAAAAGGTAAAAGGTACTCTTTCGAGAGAGATCTTTTTCCCGATGTTCTGGATAAGGGATATAAAGTTTTTGGTTATGTTTCAGATGAATACTGGCTTGATGTCGGGACACCTCAGAAATATCTGATGGCGCACTGGGATATTTTATATAAAAAGATAAATTTTAAATTCCCTTACAAAGAAGTTATGGAAAACATATATATAGGGAAAGACACAAAGTATTTAAAAAATAATTTCGTTTCAGGGCCGGTTGTTATTGGAGAAAATACAAGAATAGAAAGTGGTGCCAGGATAATGCCTCTTACAGTAGTAGGTGATAATTGTCATATATCCGGAGGAACAGAAATATCCGAAAGCATAATTTTTGGTAGCTGCAAAATAGGTAAAGAATGCCTGATAAAAAGGGCAATAATTTCAAATAATGTAAAAATCGATGACAATGTGATAATGGAAGAATACACCGTTATCGGAGATAACAGCAAAATTGGTAAAAATAATATATTGAAAAACGGTGTAAAGATTGGTATAAATTCTAACATTGCACCGGGGCAGATTTCTTTTTAAATCAGGTATCTGTTAAAAAGAATTAATTATTAATTTTTTTAAGATTTAGGGGGTAGATAATGACTAGAGCACTGGTAACCGGAATTACCGGTCAGGATGGTTCCTACCTGGCGGAGTTTCTATTGGAAAAGAAATATGAAGTCTATGGAATGGTAAGGCGCTCATCTGTAGAGAATTTTAATAGAATAGAGCATATAAGGGACAGATTGAAATTCGTCCAGGCAGATCTGCTGGATCAGTTGTCCATAATAGATGCAATAAAAGAATCCTGTCCCGATGAGATATATAATCTTGGCGCTATGTCATTTGTACCAACATCCTGGAAGCAGCCAGTCCTTACGGGTGAGTTTACCGGACTGGGAGTGACAAGGATGCTGGAGGCGACCCGACACATGAATAAAAATATCAAGTTTTATCAGGCATCCAGTTCTGAAATGTTCGGGAAAGTAAAAGAAGTTCCTCAGAATGAAAATACCCCTTTCTACCCCAGAAGTCCTTATGGGGTAGCAAAAACCTATGGCCATTATATGACCGTAAACTACAGGGAAAGTTATGATATGTTTACCTGCAGTGGTATACTTTTTAACCACGAATCACCAAGAAGGGGTCTGGAGTTTGTTACCAAAAAGATAACTTTCGGAGCAGCTAAAATAAAGCTTGGATTGGCTGGCAGTCTGTATCTTGGTAATCTTGATGCAAAAAGAGACTGGGGATACGCAGGGGATTATATTGAAGCAATGTGGATCATGCTCCAGCAAGACAAACCTGAAGATTATGTTATAAGCACCGGAGAGGCGCATTCTGTAAAAGATTGGGTCGACGCTTCTTTCCGATGTCTGGATCTTGACTGGAAGAAGTATGTAAAAATCGATAAGAGTTTTATCCGGCCAGCTGATGTGGACCTCCTGGTAGGAGACTATTCCAAAGCTAAAGAAAAACTCGGCTGGAAGCCGAAGGTAGGTTTTGATGAACTGATAAAGATAATGGTTGAATTCGATTATAATTCTTTAAAAAAACAAATGTAATATTTGACTGCCGGAGGAAGTTATTAAATGGAAGAAAATACTATAAAATTCGGAACCGATGGCTGGAGAGGTGTAATAGCAGACCAGTTTACTTTCGAGGGAGTAAGAATAGTTACACAGGGTGTCAGTAATTATCTCAGGAAGAAAGTTAAAAAAGACCTGAAACCATGCGTGGTGATTGGATATGATACCAGGTTCCTTTCCGATAAATTTGCTAATGTCTCGGCAGAAGTCTTTGCTCGTAATGGTATCAGAGTTTATTTTTCCGACAGGTTTACTTCTACGCCGATTCTTTCTTATGCTGTTCTTGAAAAGAAGGCTGATCTGGGTATTATGATCACTGCCAGCCATAATCCTTTTTATTACAATGGTTATAAGATCAAAGGTCCCTTTGGCGGTTCTGCTGCCATGGATATAATAGAGGAAGTCGAAAAAGAAGTCGGTGAAGTATTAAAAAACATTGAAGGTTACAGGGAATTTTTATATCCCGAAAAAATAGAAGATGAAGCTATTAAAAAAGTCGATTTTTCCTCCAGTTACAGGCAAAAAATTCTGGGTCAGGTGGATAGGGGAATTATAGAAGGTTTTGATTTCGGACTGTTGCTTGAACCGATGTATGGTGCAACTCAGGGCATGTTTAAGGATATTCTTGATACATTTAATCCCAAAAATCTTTTTGAGATACATTCTATTTTAAATCCTGGATTTGGAGGTATAAATCCGGAGCCTATCGGAGACAATCTGGCTGAAGCCAAACAAATCCTCAGGGATAAAAAATATAAAATGGCAATTTGCCTGGATGGTGACGGTGACAGGATCGCGGCTCTGGGGGAGGAAGGCAACTATATCAGCTCCCATCATCTTTATGCCATAGTTTTATGGTATCTCGCCCGTATAAAGAAAGTAAAAGGCAAAGTGATAAAATCAGTTAATCTTTCTTCTATAGTGGATAAGATATGCGCAAAGTATGATCTGGATCTCATCACCACTCCTGTGGGATTCAAATATATAGCGGAACAAATCATAAAAGGCGGAGTCATTATGGGTGGTGAGGAAAGCGGGGGTCTATGGGCAGGAGGAGACTTGCCGGAAAGAGACGGTATGCTTATAGGACTGAAGCTACTTGAAATTGTATGCAGCATGAATATGACTATAAACCAGATTCTTGAAGATATTTATAACGAGTTCGGATATTTTGTCTTTAACCGGATCGACTATACAATTGGTCCGGAGCAAAAAGAAAATTTAAAGGTTCTTCTGGAGAAGGGTATTCCCGATATTCTTAAAAAAGCCGGTGCCGGAAGTGTCGTCACTATAGATGGTTACAAATATATTATGGAAGATGGCAGCTGGATTATGATAAGGCCATCCGGGACCGAAGCAGTGGTGAGAGTATATACAGAGGGTGAAAGTGATAAAAAGATAAAATATCTTCAGGAACTGGGCAAGGAAGTCATCGACAGTGTTTTTTAAAAAGACGGCAATTCTAAGAAAAATATTTTTAATAAGATAAAAAAAGAGGTAAATTATGAATTCTTTGGATGATCAGGACAGGATCAAAGAGGTTGATAAAAATGGAATGCTTGAAATCGAGGAAAATTTTTACAATCAGTTGCTGGATGCAAAAGAAATTGCCGGCAAGACTGATTTAGAAAAAATAAAGGGGAAAAATTTCAGCGGTATTGCAATTCTTGGTATGGGGGGATCCGGATTTTCCGGTGATATTATCAAAGCTTTGATAAAAGATGAAATAGATATACCTGTCGAGATTGTAAAAGGTTACAATCTGCCATCTTTTATAAAAAATGGCTGGCTGGTAATTTCTATAAGTTACTCTGGTAATACAGAAGAGACAATTTCTGCAACCAAAAAAGCGCTGGAGCGTGGATGTGAGGCTCTGATTGTTTGTTCGGGTGGTAAGCTGGAAGGCATTGCGCTCAGCAATGACAAACCCATAATAAAAATACCTGCAGGGATCCAGCCAAGAGGCGCTATCGGTTATTTATTTTTTCCCGCTTATCTTGCACTGGGTGATCTCGATGTAGTAAAAATACATCCCCGGGATATAGAAGATGCTCTTGGCCTGATAAAGGAAAAAG
>CAZYQD010000001.1:0-14101 GCA_964649405.1 uncultured Actinomycetota bacterium | reverse complement strand
TTTATACTCCTGGTTTTTAGAGACCGGGAAGAGACAGTAAGAATAAAGACACGTATCGAAGTAACACTGGGACTTATCAGAGAGAACGTAGGTGAGATTGTAGAGATACCGGTAGAAGGCAAGTCCAGGCTGGCGAAGGCTTTATCAACGATGTATCTGGGTGATATAACCACCGTGTATCTGGCAATCCTGAGCGGTATCGATCCCGGTCCGGTAGAAAAGATTGATTTGCTGAAGAGCGAACTGGCAAAATTGAATTAAAATTTATTGAAAATAAAGCGATATAGAAAGGAAAGTTTTGATGGATTTTGACGTAAAGGATATTAGTCTGGCGGTGGAAGGGAAGAATAAGATAGAGTGGGCAGCAAAAGAGATGCCTGTGCTGCAGGGAATAAAGAAAGATTTTTCAAAGAATAAACCTCTTAAAAAACTGGCGATTGGAGCCTGCCTTCATGTTACTTCTGAAACAGCAAATCTTATGATCGCCTTAAAGGAGGGCGGAGCAAATGTGGCTTTGTGTGCATCCAATCCGTTAAGCACACAGGATGATGTAGCGGCATCACTTGTAAAAGATTTTAAAATCAAGGTATTTGCCATAAAGGGAGAGGATAATAAAACATACTACCGGCATATTAATAGTGTCCTTGATGCAGGAGCACGTATTACGATGGATGACGGGGCCGACCTGATTTCGACTATCCACAGCAAAAGAAAAGAATTGCTTAAAAGAGTTTATGGAGGAACAGAAGAGACAACAACAGGAGTCATAAGGCTTAAGAGCATGGAGAAAAAAGGTGTGCTCTTTTATCCGATTATCGCAGTCAATGATGCAAAGACCAAGCACTTCTTTGATAATCGCTATGGGACCGGGCAGAGTACAATCGATGGTATCCTGAGAGCAACCAATATCTTGCTCGCGGGTAAAAAATTTGTAATAGCAGGTTATGGCTGGTGTGGGAGAGGAGTTGCCACAAGAGCAAAAGGCATGGGTTCTTCCGTGATTATATTGGAAGTAGATCCGCTGAAAGCACTGGAAGCCAAGCTTGACGGATTCGATGTAATGAGTTCCAGAGAAGCGGCTAAAATAGGAGATATTTTTTTATCGGTTACCGGCAATAAAAATGTAATAGGCGAGGTGATCCTCAAGAATTGCAGAGACGGAGCGATTCTGGCTAATTCCGGTCACTTTGATGCCGAAATCGACTTGAATTATCTGAAAGCAAATAGTACATCTAAAAGGAAAGTCAGACCTTTCGTAGAAGAATATAACATGAAGGACGGCAGGAAGTTATATGTTCTTGCCGAGGGAAGGCTTGTGAACCTTAGTGCAGCTGAAGGCCATCCAGCCAGTGTAATGGATATGAGTTTTGCGAATCAGGCTTTGAGCGTAAAGTATATTTTTGAAAATAGCGGGAGCCTCTCAAAGAAGGTTTACCCGGTTCCGGAAGATATCGACAGGAATATAGCAGAACTCAAACTAAAAAGCATGGGGATCAAAATAGATCTATTGACACCCGAGCAGGAGGAGTACCTTAGTTCATGGGAGATGGGGACGTAAATCGTTATCCTGCAGGAAGCAGAGTATGCACCCTCAGATGGGAAAGACATGTTTTAAAACTGATAGATCAGAGAAGTCTTCCTTTTAAAGAGATATATATAGGCTGCAGATCTGCGGAAAGTGTAGCAGGAGCAATAAAAGATATGGTTGTAAGAGGCGCGCCTGCAATTGGAGTTGCTGCCGGTTATGGGGTTGCGCTGGCAGCTTTGAATTTTAAAGGAAAAAATAAAGAAAAGTTCATAAGTCATATAGACGAGAGTATAAAGTTGCTTTCCGGAGCACGCCCAACGGCAGTAAATTTATTCTGGGCGCTGGACAGGATGAAAAAGGTCCTGGATAGAAACAAAAATCTGGAAATTGAGAAAATCAAGGAAAAGCTGATCGAGAAAGCAATAGAAATCCAAAAGCAGGATCTCGAGATCAACCGGAAAATCGGCCATAATGGAAAGAAGATATTCAAAGAAATAAAAAGTAAAATCAGGATTCTTACCCACTGCAATGCAGGGGCACTGGCAACTTCGGGTTATGGAACGGCACTTGCCGTAATAAGAAGTTTAAACGCAGAAGATAAAATAGCAAATGTGATTGTAGATGAGACAAGACCGTTTCTTCAGGGAGCAAGACTTACCGCCTGGGAACTTTATCAGGAAAAGATCCCCTTTTTTATAATATCCGATAATATGGCCGGCTATTTTATGGAAAAAGGGGATGTTGACGCAGTACTGGTTGGTGCAGACAGAATAGCTTCAAACGGTGATACGGCAAATAAAATAGGTACTTTGATCCTATCGATACTTGCAGGATATTACAGAATACCATTCTATGTTGCAGCTCCGATTTCGACTATTGATATGAAAATAAAAAGTGGGGATAATATTCCTATAGAACATAGAGATAAAAAGGAGGTCAGAGAGATCCTTGGGAAAGTAATCATACCGGAATTCATGGCAGTGGAAAATCCGGCTTTTGATGTCACACCGGCTGATAAGATAACTGCGATTATAACTGAAAATGGCGTGATTTACCCTCCTTACAAAAAAAATATTGGTAAAATTTTTAAAAATGATAAATAAAAGGAATTAGTAACGGGGTGGCAATGGATGCGAAAAAAGCTATGGTACTGGCTGCTGGTCTCGGAACCAGACTCCGGCCGCTAACTGATTTGATTTCCAAACCAATGGCTCCAATAGTCAACAGGCCGGTTATGGAGCATATCGTAAGACTCCTGGTAAAACATAATTTTACCGATATCATTTGCAACCTTCACTGGTATCCGGATGATCTAAAAAATTATTTTGGAGACGGATCAAAATGGGGGGTAAACATAGTTTATTCCTACGAGGAAGAACTGCTTGGAACAGCAGGTGGTGTCAAGAATGTCGAGTATTTTTTTGGTAAAAACACTTTTTTAGTTATAAGCGGTGATGCTCTTACAGACATCGATTTAACGGATGCGGTAAAATTTCATAAAGGTAAAGGCGGTGTGGCAACGCTTATTTTGACTGAAGTGGAGGATACATCCCAGTATGGTGTGGCATTGCTTGACGATGATAAAAGAATAATAGGATTTCAGGAGAAACCTTTAAGCGGGGAGGCAAAGTCTAACCTCGCAAATAGCGGAATATATGTTTTCGAGCCAGAAATATTTGATTATCTGCCTCCACGGGGAAAATTTTGTGATTTTGGTAAAAGTTGTTTTCCGAGCTTATTAAACAGGAAAGTTATTTACTACGGCTACTGCCATAATCAATATTGGAATGATGTGGGAAGTCTGGACCAATATCAACAGGGTAATTTTGATGCGCTTGAAGGAAAGGTCAAGGTAAGCATTCCCGGGAAAAAAATAAAAGAGGGAGTCTGGGTAGGAAGGAACTGCAAAATAGAGGAAGGCGTGGTGATTATTCCTCCGGTATGCCTGGGAGACAATTGTACAATAAAAAAAGATGCAAAACTTTTTGGCCCTATAATTTTAGGGAACAATACAATTGTGGATGAAAGGGCAGTTTTATATAGGGGTATAAAGTGGGGCAGTGGCTATATAGGAAAAGATGCTTCACTTATCGGCGCGATCATAGGATACAATACAAAAATAAGAGATAAGGCTTCGATTCTGGAAAAAGCGGTCATAGGTTCCAGAAGCGTTATAAAGGATGGAATAAAAATCCATCCGAGTGTAAAAATCATGTCCGATAAAATAATAGATATTGATACAGAAAATACCACGGAAAGTTAATATAAATTTTATAAATATTCTCAAAGATATTTTTGTCCCACCTTTATGTACCGTTTGCGGGAAAGCGGGTCCCGAACTAGTCTGCCGGCAGTGCCTGTCAAAAATCAATGAAATAGGTGATAAAGTATGCAATTATTGCGGCAGACCATTATCCGGAATCGATCCTGAAAGAAAAATGTGCAGTTTTTGCAAAAGCGAGGATTTTAATTTTTACAGGCACAGAAGCTTCACCATTTACGAAGGAGAAATAAGAAAAATAATAAGGAAATACAAGTATAAAAAGATATATGATCTAAAGGAAGTCATTGCAGGATTTTTGGAGAGGGCATATTTTAGAAATTATAAATATGAGAAAATTGATTATATGGATACTGTTCCGGGTGAGCACATGGAAATGTTATGCAGATCATTATCAGGGTTAATTAAAATTCCATTTGCTGGTAATATATTGAGTGTAAAAAAAATAATCAAGCAGCAGGGGCTCGATTATATGCAAAGGAAGAGTAACATAAAGGAAGCATTCAAAGTGAAGAATTGTATGCTAAGTTACGGTAAAAATATACTGCTGGTAGATGATGTCTGGACCACAGGAAGTACACTTGTGGAAATTTCCGGTATTTTGAAAAGAGCAGGCGCTGATAGGATTTATTTATTAACTATTGCCAGGGGGAAATAGCAGGAGTGTCAAGGTTAAAGGGAATTGTAAAATGGTTCAGTCCTGAGAATGGATTTGGTTTTATAGAGACGGAATCAAAGGAAGCCGGAGATATATTCGTAAATTACTCTTCTATAGAATCCGATGGATTCAAAACATTGAAAAAGGGGCAGAGAGTGGAATTCGAACTTGAAAAGGATGAGAGAGGCAATATAGCCAAAAAGGTTATGGTAATAAAGTGATGTATAAAGTAATATGTCTAAAACAAATCAGAAACTAATATTATTAATTTTTTAAGCAAGTCAAGATCAGGGGGAGATAATGGAGTTTGTTATTAAAAGTAAGAATATCGAGTTAGATGAAAAAATCCGGAATTATGCGGAAAGGAAAATCAAGAATAAGATAGTTAAAATTTTAGATAAAGTTATAAAAATGGAAATAAAATTTATTTATGAGAAAAATCCCAGGATCAATTTAAATAATCTTGCTGAAGTCACTGTTTTTACGGCAGGATCTGTTATAAGGGCAACCGATTCGGGAACCGATGTCTTCGAGGCTGTGGATAAAGTCATTAGTAAATTAGAGAGACAGGTAAAAAAATACAGAGAGAAGTTGATAAACAGGGGAAGGAAGAGCAGTGATCAGGGCGAAACTGCCGAACTCGAAGGTACCGGGAAGGGATACGAGGTTGGCGAAGACGAAGCCGGTAAATCGATAGTAAAGACAAAAACTTTTATTTTGAAACCGGTGCTACCGGAAGAGGCAATATTGCAAATGGAGCTGCTGGGGCACGATTTCTTTGTTTTTATAAATTCCGAAACCGGGAGAACTGCGGTAATATACAGGAGAAAAGATAAAAAATATGGTTTAATCGAACCAACCCTATAACTCAAATCAAAATATTGAAGGTGAAGTAAATGCTTGGGAAAATTGGAAATATTCTTAAATTCGGTGAAGGTAAAAGAATTAAGAAATATGAAGAGGTTTTAAGTGCAGTAAATGATCTTGAGAAAGATATAAGTGCACTTACAGATGAAAGCCTTGTCGCAAAGACAGGTGAATTCAAACAGAGATACGAGAAGGGAGAAAAGCTTGAGCAGTTGATACCGGAAGCTTTTGCGGTTGTAAGGGAGGTAGCAAAAAGAACTATTAATATGCGTCATTTTGATGTTCAGATACAGGGCGGTATTGTTCTTTTTGAAGGAAAAATTGCTGAGATGAAAACTGGTGAAGGAAAGACCCTTGTAGCCACACTTCCTGTATATCTGAATTCTTTGACAGGTAGAAGTACGCATCTCGTGACCGTAAATGAATATCTTGCAAAGAGAGACAGCGAATGGATGGGTATGATTTATAAGTTTCTAGGGCTAAAAGTTGGCCTTATCCGGCATGAGACACCCAACTCTGAAAAGAAAGAACAGTATCACTCCGATGTAATATATGGCACCAATAATGAATTCGGATTTGATTATTTGAGAGACAATATGGTTATGAATAAAGAAAATATGGTACAAAATGGTCATTATTATGCCATTGTTGACGAAGTCGACAGCATTCTTATAGATGAAGCCAGGACCCCTCTTATTATTTCCGGAATTGCTTATGGGACCACAGAGATATACAGAAAATTTACTCAGATAGTACCCCAGCTGGAAACAGATGAAGACTTCGAGATAGATGAAAAATTAAGGACGGCGGCAATTACTGAAGCGGGTGTTGAGAAAATTGAAAGAATAATGGGTATAGAAAATCTATATGATCCCTCTAATTATTTATATATACATGCCTTAAACCAATCTCTGAAAGCCTATCATCTATTTAAAAAAGATGTGGATTATATGCTGAAAGATGGCCAGATAATCATTGTTGATGAGTTTACAGGAAGATTGATGCCAGGCAGAAGATACAGCGAAGGTCTTCATCAGGCCATAGAGGCCAAGGAAAGAGTGAAGATCAAAGATGAAAATCAAACGCTTGCTACGATCACCATTCAAAATTATTTCAGGATGTATGAAAAATTGGCTGGAATGACCGGTACCGCAATGACTGAATCGACTGAATTCCGGCACATTTACGGACTTGAAACTGTGGTGATAGATACAAACAGACCAATGATAAGGAAGGATCTTCCTGATTTGATCTATAAAAACGAAGACGCCAAATTCAATAAGGTGGTGGAAGATATTTCCGGCAGGTATGAAAGAGGTCAGCCGGTGCTGGTAGGAACCATTTCCATCGAAAAATCCGAAAGGTTGAGTACTCTGCTTAAAAGAAGAGGCATACCTCATGAAGTCTTAAATGCAAAGTATCATGAAAAAGAAGCTGAGATAATTGCAAAAGCCGGACAAAAAAATGCAGTTACGATTGCCACGAATATGGCAGGCAGGGGTACTGATATAGTCCTTGGAGAGGGAGTGGTAGATCTTGGCGGTCTACATGTGCTGGGGACGGAAAGACATGAAAGCAGAAGAATCGATAATCAACTCAGGGGTAGAAGCGGCCGTCAGGGAGATATAGGTTCAAGCCAGTTTTATTTGAGTACCGGGGATGATTTGCTCAGGCTTTTTGGATCGGAAAGAATATACAGGGTAATGGAGACATTTAATTTTCCGGACGATGTACCAATACAGCACCCTATGATAAACAGAGCAATCGAAAATGCACAAAGACAGGTCGAAGGAAGAAATTTCGAAATAAGGAAACATGTTCTTGAATATGACGATGTTATGAACAAGCAGAGGGAGGTAATTTATACCAGAAGAAAGAACATTCTGGAAGGAGTGGATTTGAAACCTGCGGCTCTGGATATGATAAAAGATGTAGTGGCAAAGGGTGTCGACATCCATATAAATCCCGGAGATTACCCTGAGAATTGGAATCTGGAAGAACTGTCCAATTATATGAATCCTATATTTTCAACTAATATAGTAGCCGATGTCATAGATAAGAATAAACCAGGCAAGGATAAAATGGATATAGGTGTTTTAAAGGAAAAATTAACAGAAAGAGCCTACGGGATTTACGAGGAGAGAGAGAAAAACTATACTTCTCCTGTTATAAGGAAACTGGAAAAAATAGTGATGTTGAATGTCATCGATAATATGTGGAGAAGCCATCTGCTTGAAATGGATTACCTCAAGGAAGGTATAGGACTTAGATCAATCGGTCAGTTAGATCCTCTTGTTGAGTATAAACGAGAAGCATTTCATTTTTTCAAGGAACTAATAGAGGAAATAAAATTTGATACGGTAAGATTGTTATATAATGTCAAGATAGTTACCAGAGAGGAACAGGAAAAGCAAAAAGAACAGGATAGACAAAATGTCGTAAGAGGGCAGGAAGTGACGAACATACTGGCAAGCGGTCCGGTGAAATCTGCCGTGCAAACTTTAAAAACAAGAACCGAAACTACAAAAAAAATCGGAAGAAATGACCCCTGTCCCTGTGGAAGCGGGAAAAAGTATAAGAAATGCTGTGGCAAATAATTTTAAAATAAATAATAAGCCCGGGAGGATTCGATGTTGGAAGATTATGATGCAAGATTGGATAAATTGCTAAAAAAACTCGTTTTTTTAAGGAACTGTCTTTGAAATAGATAATAAATTAAAAAGTCTTAAGGATCTTGAGAGTAAGACTCTGTCAGAAAAATTCTGGGAAGATCGCGATAAAGCCCAGAAGGTAGTCCGGGAGATTTCCGAACTTAAAGAAACAATCACTGATATTAAAAATTTAGAAGAAAAAATGGAGAACGGTAAGTTAGCACTGGAAATACTTAAAAGTGAGGAAGACAGCAGCCTTGAAAGGGAGCTGGCTGAAAATCTTACCGATATAGAGGATTCACTCAATGATCTGGAGGAAAAAGTAATTTTAAGCGGCAAATATGATTCTCATCCTTCGGTAGTCAATATTCACCCGGGAGCAGGAGGGACAGAATCACAGGATTGGGCAGAGATGCTTTTTAGGATGTATACACGCTGGATCGATAAAAGAGGATTTTCTTACATCGTAAATGATTATCAGGCAGGAGAAGAGGCGGGTATAAAGAACATCACTTTTACAGTTACCGGGAAAAATGCATACGGACTTTTAAAATCTGAAAAAGGGATCCACAGATTGGTAAGAATCTCACCCTTCGATTCTTCTAAAAGAAGGCACACTTCTTTTGCGTCCGTTGATGTAATACCGTTTTTCGATAAGGACATAGATATCAAATTAAATAAAGAAGACCTAAAAATAGAGACCTTTAAATCAAGCAGTGCCGGAGGCCAGCATGTAAATGTCACCGATTCGGCAGTAAGGATCACGCATCTTCTGACAAATATAGTGGTGCAGTGCCAGAATGAGAGATCGCAGATGCTTAATAAACAGACAGCCATGCAGATTTTGAAATCAAAGCTCTTCGAGCTTGAGAGGAAAAAAAATCTGGAAGAAATCGATAAAGTAAGAGGCGAAAAAAAAGAAATCGGATGGGGTAATCAAATAAGGAGCTATACTCTTCAACCATATCAATTGATCAAAGACCATAGAACCGGAATCGAGATAGGAGATGTGGGATCGGTTTTAGATGGTGATATAGATTTACTTATCAGAGGTTTTCTTGAAAAAAAATTATACAAAGCGTAAACTCTTGAGTATTAAAACCAGGGAAGAAAAAGAGAAAACATGAAATGAATATGATCGAATTCAAACAAGTCAGTAAAATATACGAAGATAATACCGTTGCGCTTAAGAATATCAATCTCACCATCAAGAAGGGAGAATTTCTTTTTTTGGTGGGCCCAAGCGGGTCGGGTAAATCCACTTTCATAAAATTACTTATAAAAGAAATTGAAGAAACCGAAGGCTGTATATTCATAGCGGGAAGAAATATTAGCAACCTTAAATCAAACAGAATTCCGCAACTCAGAAGAAATATAGGATGTGTATTTCAGGATTTTAAGCTTCTGCCAAATAAGACCATCTTTGAAAATGTAGCATTTACCTTGGAAGTGATTGGAAAGCCGGTTTACGAGATAAAAATTCAAGTCCCCCAGGTTTTAAAACTTGTAGGCATTTACAGTAAAATAAATTCTTACCCCCATCAATTATCCGGTGGTGAACAACAAAGAGTTTCTATTGCAAGGGCATTTGTAAACAGACCTCCGATACTTCTTGCCGATGAACCGACTGGTAATTTGGACCCGGGGACATCGGACGGAATTATGAAAATATTATCCCGTATCAATCTTATAGGTACCACTGTACTTATGGCTACACATGACCGGAATATCGTAAACTCGATGCGAAGAAGAGTGGTGGAACTTGAGGAAGGAGAAATAATCAGAGATCAGAAGAGAGGGGTGTACGGGGATTGATGGTAAGACCCAGGTATTTTTTCAGCGAGACTTTTATCAGCCTTAGAAGAAACTTTTTTATGGGATTTACTGCTATTACTACTGTGGCCATTACTCTATTTGTCGTCGGGTTTTTTGCAATAATCGTATATGATATACAGGGTATAATAAGTTCGGTAGAAAGCGAAGTCGAACTGGCCGTATATCTTGAGGATGACATCTCGGAGGAGTTAAAAGACTATATAGAAGAGGAAGTATTAAGCTGGGAGGAAACAGATTCCGTAAATTATGTATCCAAAGATCAGGCACTGGAAAGATTCAAGGAGCAGAATGAAGGTAGTGATATCTTAAAAGAAATCGAAGGCAATCCGCTGCCTGCATCTTTTGAAATAACTTTAAGTAGCCCCGAAAAAATCGATCAGGTGGCACTGCGTTTTTATGATAAAGATGGAAACTACATAGAAGGGGTCAATGACGTAATATATGGTAAGAATTATGTCAATAAATTATTTTCAATAACTGCAATCGTAGGGACCATAGCGCTTCTTGTAATAATAGTGCTGCTTCTGGCAGCTGTTGTTTTGATATTCAACACCATAAGACTGTCTATTTATGCCCGCCGGAAAGAGATCGAAGTAATGAAACTGGTGGGGGCCACTAACTGGTTCGTAAGAATTCCTTTTTTATTTGAAGGCTTTTTTGAAGGATTTACGGGAGGCATCATTTCAATTATCCTGCTATATTTTGTATGTAATTTTCTGTTGATCAGAGGTGAGAGGGTGATCGTGGATACAATGCGCATAAAAGAGCTGGCTATAGTCGGAAGCAGCAGTGTCGTATTGTATGTATATATAGGGGTAGCGGCAATGGGAGGCTTGATCGGAATTTTAAGCAGTGCCATTGCCCTGAGAAGATATGTAAAGATTTGAAAAACACCCTTAAATCTTTCGAATTTTCAATTTTTCTTGATTAGTATTAAAATATCCCTGAAAAAATGAAATAACATGAAGTTTAAAAGTAAAAACATTATAGCCATATTTGTAACAATTATTATAGCACTCTCCAGCTTTAATATTGTTTATTTTGCATCCCCTAAATCTATTCATGCTCAATCCCTCGAGGAAGAACTGGAACAGATACAAAAGGATAGAGAAGCAACCCAGGAAAAAATCAAAGACACAAAAAAACAGGAACAGGAATATATCAACCAGGTAAATGAAGTAGAAAGTCAGCTGACGGGCGCATTGTCGGAATTGGATACTCTTAATCAAAGACTGGCTGATGCAAAAAGTGAAGTAGATAAGGCGACCATAGAGCTTGTTTTAAAAGAAGAAGAACTTAAGAGGATAGAAGATGAACTTGAAGGAAAAGTAAAAATATTAAATGACAGGGTTACCGCTATTTATAAAAACGGCGGCAGCAACATAATGGAAATTTTGCTAAAAGCACAGGATTTCCTTGATTTCATATCCAAACTAAAACTCATGAATCTTTTTGCTGAACAGGATACTGAAAATGTTCAGTCGATCAAGGAAAAAAGAGATGCAACCATAGGAATAAAAAAATCCATAATAGATTTAAGGGAAGAGCAAAAAGAATATAAATCGAGAGTTGAAAAGCTGGTCACTCAGGCCGAGGAGAAAGCTAGTGAGATCAATGGAATATACGACGAAAAGCAGAAGTTACTTAAAAATACCACCGCCAATAAAAATGCTCTTATACAAATGGAGAAGCAGCTCGAGATAAAGGAAGCCGAAGTTACAAGAATACTTGAGAGCTATAAATACGGTTCGGCCCCTTCGGGAAAATTTGCATGGCCCATAGCAGGCAGGCTGATATCCGGTTTCGGAATGAGATACCATCCTATACTTGGTTATAACAGATTTCACTCGGGTCTGGATCTGGCGGCCGGTTACGGAACCCTTGTGAAAGCGGCAGATGGGGGTCAGGTGATACAGGCCGGTTATTTTGGCGGATATGGTTATTCTATCATGCTTTATCATGGTGGAGGTTTTGCAACCTGGTATGCGCACCTTTCCAGTGTCAATGTGGCCATGGGCCAGATGGTTCAGAGAGGTCAGGTTATCGGGCTGGTTGGTTCTACCGGATTGGCTACAGGACCGCATTTGCACTTTGAGGTCAGAATAAACGGGGCTCCGCAGAATCCACTTGCATATTTGCAATAATAATTAAATACTTAGTGTTAATTGGTGGAATGATAATATTATGAAAAAGAATGTCTTAATAGCGGTAATCTCGGTTATTATAGTCATATTTGTTTTCTCTACAGGATTATGGATAGGAATCAATTTCGATTCTCTTAAAGGATACTTATTAAATACGGAACGAAATGATACTTTCGCTACTGATGCTGAATTCAATTTAGACACCTTTGAAGAATTAATGGATCTGATTTCCGGAAATTCACTGGTAGAGAAAAGCGACGAGGCAATAATCAGGGCAGGTATGGAAGGTATGCTTTCGGCACTTGACGATAAATATGCTGAATATTATACAGCCGAAGAATATAGTCAGATAATGGAAGCCTACAGTGGTACTACAAGTGGTATAGGAGTTGTAGTGACTCTCAATGAAGAAGAACAGGTCCTTGTAATAAGGATACTTGAAGATACGCCTGCTTACAGGGCAGGCATTATGGAAGGGGATATTATAGTCGAAGTAGACGGTACAGAAATAAAAGATATGGACCTTGAAACAGTTGTAGCTATGATCAAAGGTAAAGAGGGAACCAGTGTAAATCTGAAAATTTCCAGACCTTCAGAAGATAAAACATTAGAAATCGAAGTAACCAGAGGGAGATTTTATATCCCTAATCTTATTTCTGAAATATTCGAAGAAGACGTAGGATATGTCTGGTATTACGACTTCCAGGTCAACGGCGCTACCCAGCTTGATAAAGAGATTCAAAAACTGATTGATAATGGTGCCAGCGGTTTGATACTGGACCTGAGAAATAATCCTGGCGGGACATGGGATGATGCAATCGAGGTTTGTGATTTATTTATAAACGAAGGAGTAATTTCGACTATAAAAGGAAGAACCGGAGATGAAGAAAGGGCAGATGAATTTATTGCAAAAGAAGGAAAATATACCGAGATTCCTCTCGTAGTATTGATAAATGGATATTCAGCAAGTGCATCTGAACTGGTTGCAGGTGCATTAAAAGATAGCGGTAGAGCTATCCTTGTTGGAGAGACAAGTTATGGCAAGGGTGTCATACAGGGACTCTACGAGCTTTCAGACAACTCGGGGATCAAGTTTACGACCGCAAAATATTTCTTACCTTCAGGCGCATCCGTGGAAGGTATAGGGGTAAGACCTGATATAATAATCGAACTAAAAGAGGATGACACTGAAGATGTACAATTAAACAGGGCTGTCGAGGAAATCAATATTCTTATGAGCGAGATCAAATGAAAAAACCAAAAAAGAAAAATAGTTCCGAAGAGAATAAATCAATAATAGCCCTGAATAAAAAAGCATTCAGGGATTTTTTTATTTTAAACATATACGAGGCAGGTATAGCGCTGGAAGGTTGTGAAGTCAAGTCTATTCGCGATCACAAAGTCAATTTGAGGGACAGTTACAGCAGGATAAGGAACAGTCAATTATTTCTTTACAATATGCATATATCGCCATACAGTAAAAGCAGGGTCGGGGATATTAATCCCACCAGGACCAGAAGACTTCTTATGCACAGGAAAGAGATTAATAAGATAGAAGGGAAGTTGACTGACAGAAGTCTGACCCTTGTTCCCTTAAGAGTATATATGATTAAAAATAAGGTCAAGATCGAGCTGGCACTGGTTAAAGGTAAAGCCGGAAGAGATAAGCGGCAGGATATTCAGGAAAGAGAACATAAGATCGAAATGAAGAGGGCTTTGAAAAAATATTGATTTTGATGTAAAATAACCTCCGCACTAAATCAAGAGCTATTCCCACAATAGAACAGGGGGCGACCTGGATTCGACGGGGACAGGTTGAGCTTAAATTGCAAGCCGAGTATCAGAACTCGTAAATAACTGAAACTAAACATAAACGCTAATAATAAATTAGCATTAGCAGCTTAATTTAAGCCGCTACGTCTGTGAAAAGTTTCCTGCGCTTTTCAACAGGCGCCGGTTAGCAGGATACTCCGGTATGATATGTCTGCGGTAGTACCGGGGGAAATTTAAAGCAGACTGGCTTTTTTGATCGTGTCCATGCGAGCAAAAAAGTAAGATTTAAAATATGGAATAAGCTTGTAGGCGTTTAAGTGTCAATGTCTTCGGACGCGGGTTCGATTCCCGCCGCCTCCACCA